>NZ_JBEZXU010000037.1:0-107502 GCF_040638175.1 Actinoplanes sp. NPDC026670 | reverse complement strand
CGGTCCTCTTCCCCGCCCGGCATCTCGCGTTTTCCTTCTTTTTCTCCCCCCGGGGGCGCGCCCGGGCCGGAGAAGGAACGGTGACCACGCAACCAGCCCGGCGGTCGCGCTGGGCGCTCGAGCCGGGACTACGTCGCGGGGACAGCCAGGGGAGTTGTGGTGCGGGTGGGGTGCTCTACGGCGTACCGCATAGGGGTCAGCGGTTGATTCGGGTCAGGTCGGCCAGGAGATGGCCGGCGCTGTGGGCTGCCGCGTCGATCGGCGGTGTGGCGGGAGCGTCGGCCGGGACCGGGATCGACGCCCGGAAGCGGCGGGGGAGCGGGGCGTTCATGTCGATGTGCAGAAGAGCGTCGACGATGGCCAGCACCGGGGTGGTCATCCAGTCGAAGTCGGGCACGGCGACCTGTTCGGCGCGCTCGTGGACGTTCGCGGTGGTCAGCGTGGCGTCGAAGCGCGGGAGGCCGGGACGGTTACGGGTCATGGTCCCTCCCTGATCGGGGCCGGCGCGGCCGCCGGCCGGTGGGTTCCCTACCTCAATCGTGGCACCGTCCGGGGCTGAACGGACAGGGCTTGCGCCTTTTGCCGCAGGAGGTCAACCAGACCTTTTCACGGTCGATCAGGGAGATGTGAGTTCTCTGACGTTGCCGCGCGGCGCCCGGCTTTCCGAAGCGTCCTGGCAGGCCCGCCACCGGATCGTGAGCCGGCTGCTGTGGTTCCATGTGCCGGCGTTCCTGGTGATCGGCATCCTCGGGCCGCGATCGCCCTGGGAGGCGGTCGGCATGGCCGCGGCCATCGGGGTCTGGGCGGCCCTCGGCGCTCTGGTGCCGGCCGACAAACCCAAGGCCAGGGCCAGCCATGTCAGTGTCGGGCTGATCGCGTGCACGCTTGTCGCGATCGAGCTGACCGGTGGCGAGATGTCCACGCACATCCACCTGTACGCGGTGCTGATCTTCGTGGCGCTGTACCAGCAGTGGGCGCCGCTGGTGTCGGCGATCCTGGTGGTCGTCGTGCACCACGGGGTGCTCGGGCTGGTGTCACCGGAACGGGTGTTCGGCGAGCACCACATGGGTGTCGCCGCCGCGATCGGCATGGTCGCCGTGCACGCTGGGCTGCTCACCCTCGAGGTGGCCGGCATCGTGGTGTTCTGGCACTTCGCCGAGCAGGCCGAACGGGAGAACGAAGCGCTGGCCCGGCAGGCCGAGGAGGCCCGCCGCGAGGTCGAACGGGCCGAGCACGAAGCTCAGGAACGGGCCGCTGAGGAACTGCGGCTGCGGTCCGAGGAGTCCGCTGCGCAGGCCCGGCGGATCACCGGCGACGTCGCCCAGATCAGCGCCGAGGCGCACACCGCGATCTCCGCCGTCGCCGCCGTCGACCGGGAACTCGCGGCGCTCACCGCCTCGGTGCGCGACATCGCCGAACGATCCGCCCAGGCCGCCG
Organism: Actinoplanes sp. NPDC026670; assembly: GCF_040638175.1. Taxonomy (NCBI): domain Bacteria; kingdom Bacillati; phylum Actinomycetota; class Actinomycetes; order Micromonosporales; family Micromonosporaceae; genus Actinoplanes; species Actinoplanes sp. NPDC026670. The sequence goes on along the minus strand of NZ_JBEZXU010000037.1, from coordinate 106,065 downwards.
GCACCGCCTCCACGGGCAAGGACGCGGCCGCGTCAGCCGGGGAGAAGGTACGCCGGCTGGAGAAGTCGGTCGGTGAGATCGCCGACGTGAACGCGATCATCGCGTCGCTCGCCGAACAGACCAACCTGCTCGCCCTCAACGCCACCATCGAGGCCGCCCGCGCCGGTGAGCTGGGCAAGGGCTTCGCCGTGGTGGCCGGGGAGGTCAAGGACCTGGCCCGGGAGACAGCCACCTCGGTGGAGAAGGTCAACCAGGTGATCACCGCGATCGTGGCCGAGACCGGGGACGTGGCGCAGACCTTCACCGCCACCACCGGCGCCGTCGACGACATCCACGAGCTGCAGCTCAACATCGCGTCCTCGGTGGAGGAACAGGCGGCCGTACTGGCCGAGGTGACCACCCAGCTGTCCGCGGCGACCGCGGCGGCCGACCAGGTGCTCGCCGGCCTGGAGACACTCTCCGCTTCGACCGAACGCTGATCTTTGAACTGACCTGCCGGTTGTGCCCGTACACGTGGGCACAACCGGTCCGGTCGTTCAGAGGAGCTTGCGGAGCTTGAGCAGGTCGAACGGGTTCGCCCGGATGGCGGTGATCAGACGGGACACCTCGAGCTTGCCGGCCACCAGGTCGAGCAGCTCGTCGCTCGTGGTGACCAGGGCGATCTTCGCTTTCGGGTCGTCGCCGTCGGTGATGTCGACGAGCCGGCCGCCGGTGATCCGGCCGTGGAACGCCGCGCCCAGGTCGGTCAGCCGGCACGCGAGCGTGCGATCCAGGTCGAGTTTGCCGCGGGCCTCCGCGTTGCTCTCCAGTCGGGCGGCGAGGTCGTGCAGTGCCCGGCGGCACTCGTCCAAGGTGGCCATAGGGCCATCCTCCCTCACGACACCGGCACGGTACCCCAGGAGTTTCCCGGAGGTGCCCGGTAGCGTGGCACCCGACGCGGCGAGAGGAGGCGAGACATGCCGGACGCATGGCGGGCTTATCTGGACCTGGCACTCGGCCTGACGGAGGCACCCCGGAAGAAGGCGCAACAGGTCGCCGGGGAGCTGCTCACCCGAGGCGGTGCCACAGCGGTGCAGGTGCAGGGCCTCGTGGAGGATCTGCTGTCGGCGGGCATCGCGAATCGTGAGGCGCTGACGAACATCGTCCGCTACGAGGTGGACCGGGCGCTCGGACGGGTGGGACTGGCCACCGCCGAGGAGGTGTCCGATCTCACGGCCAAGGTGCACGACCTGGAGCGGCAGCTGCGGCAGGCGCAGGCGCGGGTGAACGCGGCCGAGACCGGGGTGCCGGAGGTGCCGGTGGCCCGGCCGGCCAAGAAGACGGTGGCGAAGAAGGCGGTCAAGGCCAAGCCGAACGCGATGCCGGCGGCCGGGACCGGGCCGGCTGCGGTGCCAGCGAACGTGGCGGCCGCACCTGAGGTTGCCCCGGCCGCGCCGGTGAAGCGCGCGCCGGCCAAGCGGGCTGCGGCCAAGGCGGTCCCGGCTAAGACTGCGCCCGCCAAGACTGCGCCGGTCAAGCGGGCGCCGCGTAAGGCGGCCGAGGTCGCGGTGACGCCGGCCGTTGTCGAGCCGGTGTTCGTCGAGCCGGTCTCGCCCGAGCCGCCGGCCAAGACGGCGCCGGCCAAGACGGCGCCGGCCGGAAAGGCGGCGGCCAAGCGGGCTCCGGCCAGCAAGGCAGTGGCCAAGCGGGCCACCCCGGCCAAGCAGACGACCGCCGCGAAGTCGGTGACCCCGGCCAAGCAGACGACCGCCGCGAAGTCGGTGACCCCGGCCAAGCAGACGACCGCCGCGAAGTCGGCGGCTCCGGCCAAGCAGACGACACCGCGGAAGGCGCCGGCCAAGAAGGCGGCACAGGTGCCCGCACAGCCGAAACCGGCGTCGGAGACGGTCAGCCGGACCGAGAGCTCGGAGGCCTGAGCCAGTGACCTATCCCCAGCCCGGCCCACGTCCCGGGCCGCCTCCGGGTGGTTTCCCACAGGCGGCGCCGGCTCCGGGCGGTTTCCCGCCGGCGGCGCCGGCTCCGGGCGGTTTCCCGCCGGCGGTGTCCGCGCCGGGTGGCTTCCCGCCGGTGGCGCCGTCACCGAGTGGGGAGGACACCGGTCACCCCGCCGTGGACGCGGTGCTACGGTCGCTCGCCAACGCCGCGCGGCTGGCCCCGGCCGAGCAGATCGCCGAGTACGAGGCCGCGCACCAGGTGCTCCAGGAAACCCTGGCCAGCATCGACCGCTGAACGACCGTACAAAATAAAGGAATTTGATGGCCCGCCGTGCGCGACTCGACGCCGAGCTCGTCCGACGCAAGCTCGCCCGCTCCCGGGAGCAGGCCGCCGCGCTCGTCGCGGCCGGTCGTGTGCAGGTGCGCGGCACCGCCGCGCTGAAGGTCGCCGCCATGGTCGACCCGGCCGACCCGATCGTGGTGTCCGGGGAGGACCCGAAGGACGACTACGTGTCCCGGGGCGGCCACAAACTGGCCGGCGCGCTGGCCGCCTTCAAGACCCTGGCCGTGACCGGCCGGCGCTGCCTGGACGCGGGCGCGTCCACCGGCGGGTTCACCGACGTGCTGCTGCGTGCCGGGGCCCGGCAGGTGGTCGCGGTGGACGTCGGGTACGGCCAACTGGCCTGGCCGATCCGCAACGACGAGCGGGTGGTGGTGCAGGAGCGCACCAACGTCCGCGCGATCACGCCCGAGTCGATCGGTGGGGTCGTCGATCTGACCGTGGCGGATCTGTCGTTCATCTCGCTGCGGCTGGTGCTGCCCGCGCTGTCGGCGTGCACCGCTGCCGACGGCGATCTCGCGCTGATGGTGAAGCCGCAGTTCGAGGTCGGTAAGGAGAAGGTCGGCTCGGGTGGTGTGGTCCGCGACTGGCGGCTGCGCGCCGAGGCGGTGCTGGACGTGGCGGCGGCCGCCGCGGAGCTCGGGCTCGGGGTGGCGGACGTGACCGCCAGCCCGCTGCCGGGGCCGAGCGGAAACGTGGAGTTCTTCGTGTGGTTCCGGCGGGACGCCCCGCCGGCCGATCCGGCCCGGATCGAAGCTGTCGTCGAAGCTGGACCCGTTTCCCTGATGGAGGAGAAATGACGCGCTCGGCCCTGCTGGTGACGCACACCGGGCGCCGGCAGAGTACGCAGCACGCCCGAGCGGTGGCGCTGGACCTGATCGCTGCCGGGTTCGAGGTCCGGGTGATCGCCGAGGAGATCGACGACCTGGAGCTGCCCCCGGGGGTGGAGCCGGTGGTCGGCCCGGACGCGGCCGAGGGCGTGGAGATCGTGCTCGCGCTCGGCGGTGACGGCACCATCCTGCGGGCCGCCGATCTGGCCCGGCCGGCGAAGGCGCCGCTGCTCGGGATCAACCTGGGCAAGGTCGGCTTCCTCGCGGAGACCGAGATCGATCACATCGACCACGCGGTCGCCGAGGTGGTGCGCGGCGACTACACCGTCGACGAGCGGCTGACGCTGGATGTCCGGGCCGAGTACGACGGCCGCCTGATCGCCGAGTCGTGGGCGCTCAACGAGGTGACCGTGGAGAAGGGCCAGCGGGCCCAGATGCTCGAGCTGATGGTGGACGTGGACGGCCGGCCGCTGTCCCGCTACGGCTGCGACGGTGTGGTGTGCGCCACACCGACCGGGTCGACGGCGTACGCGTTCTCGGCCGGTGGACCTGTCGTCTGGCCCGAGGTGGAGGCGCTGCTGCTGGTGCCGATCAGCGCGCACGCCCTGTTCTCCAAGCCACTGGTGACCGCTCCGACGTCGACCTTCGTGCTGACGGTCGACCCGTACACGTCTTTTGCGGTGTTGTGCTGCGACGGCCGGCGGACCTGGGACCTGCCGCCCGGTTCGCAGGTGACGGTCGAAAGGGGTCAGTTGCCGGTCCGGCTGGTCCGGCTGGCGCCCCGGCCGTTCACTGACACGCTGGTGGCGAAGTTCGGTCTGCCGGTCGTCGGATGGCGTGGGAATCGACGCTGATCAGACCCCCGCCGTTGGGCAATTGTCGGGGGGTGCCGATACTGTCTGGCTGTGCTGGAGGAACTGCGCATCACCGGGCTCGGCGTCATCGACGACACGACGCTGCGGCTCACGTCGGGTATGAATGTGATCACCGGCGAGACCGGTGCCGGTAAGACGATGGTGGTGACCGGTCTCGGACTGCTCTTCGGTGGCCGGGCCGACGCCGGCCGGGTCCGGGCCGACCCGGGCCGGGCCGTGGTCGAGGGCCGGCTCAAGCTGCGCGGCTCCCTGGGTGACGCGGTGCGGACCCGGATCACCGACGCCGGCGGCGAGGCCGACGACGACGGCTCGATCCTGCTGAGCCGCACGGTGACGGCCGAGGGCCGGTCCCGGGCGCACGTCGGTGGCCGCAGCATGCCGGTGTCGACGCTGAGCGAGCTGGGCGAGCAGATCCTGGCCGTGCACGGCCAGTCCGATCAGCTGCGCCTGCTGCGCCCGTCGGAGCAGCGGTCGGCGCTCGACAGGTTCGCCGGTCCACCGCACGAGAAGCTGATCGACTCCTACAAGGAGGCGTTCGGCAGGTGGCGGGCCGTGGTCGAGGACCTGGCCGACCGCCGGCGCAACGCGCGGCAGCGCTCGCAGGAGGCCGACCTGCTCAAGCTCGGCCTCGACGAGATCACCCGGGTCGATCCGCAGCCCGGCGAGGACGACGATCTGCGTAACGAGGTGCAGCGGCTGGAGCACGCCGAGGGGCTGCGGGTCGCGGCCACCCTGGCGTCGCAGGCGCTGGCCGGTGGCGTGGAGGCGGCCGACGACACCCCCGACGCGACGCAGCTGCTCGGCCTGGCCCGGCGGACCCTGGAGGGCCAGTCGGCGGTCGACTCGTCGCTCGGTGACCTGGCCGCCCGCATCGAGGAGGCCGCCACCCTGGTCGGTGACGTGGCCTCGGAGCTGTCCGCCTACCTGAGCTCGCTCGACGCCGATCCGGCCCGGCTGGAGGCGATCTACGAGCGGCGGGCCGCGCTGCGTGCGCTGACCCGGAAATATGCCGACGACGTCGACGGCGTGATCGCCTGGGCGGAGAACGCCCGGACCAAGCTGAGCCAGCTGGACTCGTCCGACGAGCTGCTCGAGGAGCTCGACAAGGAGCGGCAGCGCCTGGAGGCGACCGTCGGCGAGCTGGCCGGGCGGCTGACCACGGCCCGGCGGGAGGCGGCCGGGCGGTTCTCCGAGGCGGTCAGCGTGGAGCTGGCCGGGCTGGCGATGCCACATTCGCGGGTCGAGGTGGCGGTGCTCACCCGGGCGCCGTCGCGTGACGAGCCGGCCGTGACCGTCGACGGGGAGCTGCTGGCGGCCGGGCCGGACGGGGCCGACGAGGTGGAGCTGCGGCTGCACGCCCACCCGGGCGCGCCGGCGCTGCCCCTGCAGAAGGGCGCCTCAGGTGGTGAGCTGTCCCGGGTGATGCTGGCCATCGAGGTGGTGTTCGCCGGCGCCGGTGGGCCGCCGACGCTGGTGTTCGACGAGGTGGACTCGGGTGTCGGCGGGACGGCCGCGGTGGAGATCGGGCGGCGGCTGGCGCGGCTGGCGCGTACCCATCAGGTGTTGGTCGTGACGCACCTGCCGCAGGTCGCGGCATTCGCCGATCGTCACCTGGTGGTCGCGAAAGACACCGGCGGAGCGATCACCACGAGTGGTGTGCGCATTGTGGAAGAAACCGAACGAGCCAGGGAATTGTCCCGGATGCTGGCGGGTCTGCCCGATTCCGATCTAGGCATTGCGCATGCGGAGGAGCTACTCTCCGTGGCTGCCAGGGAGAAACGCGCCTGAGAATGGTGAGCTGGCGCATGTCGTGGGGGCCGCGGGTGCGGGGGCGTGTCAGGATGGCCGGGATGCGACTTCCCATTCCCACCCTCCGCCGGACCAGGAGCGTCGACCCTGGTCCGGTCTCCGGCGTGGCCCGGCTGGACCGGCGGACCAAGCGCCTGACCGGCCGGCTGCGGCCCGGCGAGATCGCCGTGATCGATCACGTCGACCTGGACCGGGTCGCCGCCGACTCGCTCGTCGCGTCCGGGGTGATGGCGGTGCTCAACGCGAAGCCGTCGATCTCCGGGCGCTATCCCAACCTCGGCCCCGAGGTGCTGATCCAGGGCGGCGTGATCCTGGTCGACGAGCTCGGCGAGGACGTGTTCACCGGCCTGCGCGAGGGGCAGACGGTCAGCATCGAGGGCGGCGTGGTGCTGCTCGACGGCGAGCCGGTCGCGACGGGTGTCCGGCAGGACGCGGAGTCGGTCGCCAAGTCGATGGCCGACGCCCGCGAGGGCCTGTCGGTGCAGCTCGAGGCGTTCGCCGCGAACACCATGGATTATCTGAAGCAGGAACGTGACCTGCTGCTCGACGGTGTCGGCGTGCCCGACGTGCAGACCCGGATCGGCGGGCGGCACGTGCTGATCGTGGTGCGCGGCTACGACTACAAGGAGGACCTGGAGGTCCTCCGGCCGTACATCCGGGAGTACAAGCCGGTCCTGATCGGTGTCGACGGCGGCGCGGACGCGCTGGTGGAGAACGGTTACACCCCCGACATGATCATCGGTGACATGGACTCGGTCACCGACGACGTGCTGCGCTGCGGCGCCGAGATCGTGGTGCACGCCTATCCGGACGGCCGCGCGCCCGGTCTGAAGCGGGTGGAGAACCTGGGTGTCGACGCGCTGACCTTCCCGGCCGCGGCGACCAGCGAGGACCTGGCGATGCTGCTCGCCGACGAGAAGGGCGCGTCCCTGATCGTGGCCGTCGGCACGCACGCCAACCTGGTCGAGTTCCTGGACAAGGGCCGCGGCGGGATGGCCTCCACGTTCCTGACCCGGCTCAAGGTCGGCGGCAAACTGGTCGACGCGAAAGGTGTGAGCCGGCTCTACCGGCAGAGCATCTCCGGGTCGGCGGTGCTGCTCCTGGTGCTGTCCGCGCTTGCCGCGATGGCGTCGGCGGTGGCGGTGTCCACGGTGGGGAAGGCGTATCTCACCGTCGTGTCCGAGTGGTGGGACAATCTGCTCTTCCAGCTCGGCAATCTGTTCTGAGGGCATTGTGATCAACTTCCGGTACCACGTGGTGTCGCTCACCGCGGTCTTCCTCGCGCTGGCGATCGGCCTGGTGGTCGGCACCGCCGCGCTCAACGGCCCGGTCTCGGAGAACCTCCGTAACAACCTGGAGGCGCTCAACAAGGACAACAACGTCCGCCGGGAGCAGGTCAACCAGCTCAACGAGTCGGTCAACCGCAGCCAGGAGTTCGCCAGCCAGATCGCGCCGGGCCTGCTCGGCGGCAAACTGGCCGGCCGCAAGATCGCCGTGGTGGCGCTGCCCGGCACCGAGGACCACACCGAGGGCGTCGTCAAGATGCTCACCGTGGCCGGGGCGACGATCACCGCGCGGGTCCGGATGGAGGACAAGTTCTTCGACCCGAAGACGGTCAACGATCTGCTGTTCCTGGTCGACGAGCTGTCCCAGCCGAGCATCTCGACGGCGAACGTGCCGCTCAACAGCGACGGGGTCGAGACGGCGAGCGCGTTGCTGGCGCTCACCCTGCTCCAGGCCACGCCGACCAGCCCGACCGCGGAGGACGTGACCGCGGTGCTGGCCGCGTTCGCCCAGCCCGGCTACCTCACCACCGAGGACGGCGCGACAGGTGGCGCCGAGGCGATCGTGCTGGTCTCCGGGGTGCCCGCCACCGACAACGAGGCGGCGAAGAAGAGCCGGTACGCACTGACCATGGCCGAGCAACTCGGCAAGGACACGCGGATGCTGGTGGTCGCCGGCGACAACGCGGGCGAGGGAAATCTGGTGTCCGGCATCCGCAACGACCCGACCCTGGTCAAGCAGATCTCCACGGTGGACAACGTGAGCACCGTGCAGGGCCAGGTCGCCACCGCCCTGGTCACGGTCGAGCGGGTGGTACAGAACAAGGTCGGGCAGTACGGGCTGGCCACCGGCGCCACGTCGATCGTGCCTTCGGCCGCCCCCTAGCCTCTCCGGTCTAGACTCTGCGGCCATGGCCTACCTCCGTTCCTCCGCCCTCGGCGCCCTGGTCGCACGCAGCGTGCTCGGCTGGGTGCGCCGCGATCCGCAGGCCCGTGAGCTGGAGCGGACCAACTTCCACGGCCGTACCGTGACGCTCGCCGGCGGCCCGGCCCTCGCGGTCGGCGCCACCGTCGGCGCCGCCTCGGGCGCGCCCACCACCCGCCTCGCGGCCGCGTCGGTCGTCGCCGGGGCGGTCAGCGGCGCGGTCGGTTTCTACGACGACGTGGTCGGCAACCGGCCCGAGCAGAAAGCGGCCAAGGGCTTCGCCGGCCACCTGGGCGCGCTGCGGGAGGGGTTCGTCACCAGCGGCCTCGTCAAGATCGCCGGGGTTGGCGCGGCCGGTCTCGCGGCGTCCGCGCTGATCGGCAGCGGCCGCCGCTCCCGGTTCGGCCGCGGCGTCGACGTGCTGCTCGGCGCCGGGGTGATCGCCGGCACGGCCAACCTGATCAACCTGCTGGACCTGCGGCCGGGCCGCGCGCTCAAGGCCGGCGCGATCCTCGGCGCGCCGCTCGCGGTGGGCCGCAACGCGTCGATGACCGCGGGCACGCTCGGCGCGGGCGCCGCCCTGCTGCCGGACGACCTCGGCGAGGAGATCATGCTCGGCGACGCCGGGGCGAACTCGCTCGGCGCCCTGCTCGGGGTGGCCCTGGTGGCCCGCAGCGGGACCGCCGGGCGGGCGGCGGCGCTGGCCGCGCTGGCCGCGCTGACCGCGGCCAGCGAGAAGATCAGCTTCACCAAGGTCATCAACGACACGCCCTGGCTGCGGACCCTCGACGACCTCGGCCGCCGGCCACCTCAAGCGTGACCTCGTCAACTGCTTCTTCGAACCCCTCCAGGGGTACGGCGGGCAAGCTCGCCGGCGCAGCCGCGCTGATCTCGGTCCTCACGATCCTGGCCAGGCTCGCCGGTTTCGGCCGGACCACGGTGTTCTTCTACACGGTCGGCGACGACGCGCTCGCCGACGTGTACCTGGCCACCAACCTGATCCCGAACATCGTCTTCGAGCTGGCCGCCGGAGGCGCGCTGGCCAGCCTGGTGGTGCCCCTGCTGGCCGGGGCGGTGGCGGCCGGCGACCGGGACCGGGTGAACCGGGTCGCGTCGGCGCTGCTCTCCTGGGTGCTGGCGCTGACCGTCCCGCTGGCCCTGCTGGTGTTCCTGCTGGCCGGCCCGATCACCGGCCTGTTCGGCGACATCCCGCCGGAGCACCGCGAGGTGGCCGCCCGGATGCTGCGGATCTTCGCGCCGCAGCTGCCGCTCTACGGCATCGGGATCGTGCTGACCGGCGTGCTCCAGGCGCACCACAGGTTCGCCTGGCCGGTGATCGCGCCGCTGCTGTCCAGCGTGACGGTGATGACCGCCTACCTGACCTACGCCGGGATCGACGGCGCCGGGACCGACTTCGCCGGGCTGAGCCGGGCCGGGGAGCTGACCCTGTCGGCCGGCACCACCCTCGGGGTCGTCGCGCTCAGCCTCTGCCTGGTCGTCCCGGTGGCCCGGCTCGGTCTGCGGCTGCGGCCGGCGCTGCGGTTCCCCGGTGACGAGGGCCGCCAGGCGGTGCGGCTGGGCTGGGCCGGCGCGGTCACCGTCGGCGCGCAGCAGGTGGTGGCCGCGCTGATCGTGGTGCTGGCGGCCCGGCAGATGGCGCCCTACAGCGGCGCGCAGACCCTGTTCCTGCTGCCGTGGGCGGTGCTGGCGGTGCCGCTGGCCACCGCGGTGTATCCACGGCTGTCGGCGGCGGCGTCGAGCGGCGACGACGCCGGCTATGCGGCCGCGCTCTCCGGGACCGCGCGTTCGGTGGTGCTGCTGGCCGGTCTGGGCACGGCCGCCCTGGCCGGGCTGGCGATCCCGATGACCGACCTGATGAACGTGCCGGGCGCGGTGCCGGGGGTGGTCGGGTTCGCGCCCGGACTGCTCGGCTACGCGCTGTTCGCGCTGCTGTCCCGGGCGCTCTACGCGCGGGGCGCCACGGTGGCGGCCGCCGTCGCGTCGGCCGTGGGATGGCTCACCGCCGCGCTGGCCGTGATCGTCGTCACCATGGCGCCGGTCCCGGGTGGCGAGGTGTTCGGGCTCGGCCTGGCCAACGCGGTCGGCATGACGGTCACCGGGCTGCTGCTGGTCCTCGCGGTTCGCCGGCACGCCGGCCCGGCCGCGCTGGCCGGTCTGAGCCGGGCCCTGGTCGCCGCGGTGCTCGCGGCCGCCGTGGCCGGGGTGGCCGGATGGGGTGTGGTCGCCGGTCTGCGGTCGTCCGTCTGGCCGACCCCGGGCGTGCTGGGCAGCCTCGTTGAAGGCATGCTGGGCGGTGTGGCGGTCGGCGCGGTCTTCCTCGCGGTCGCCTTCGTGCTGAACCGGCGCGATCTCGGGCCGCTGGCCGGCACGGTGATCGCACGTCTCCGCCGGTAGGTCCGGCGCCGGCCGGCGATGAGCCGGCGGGTTCGGCGGCCGCCGGGGACGAGCCGGCAGGTTCGGCGGCCGCCGGGAATGAGCCGGTAGGTTCGGCGGCCGCCGGGGACGAGCCGGTAGGTTCGGCTCCTGCCGGGGACGAGTCGGAAGAGATTGAGGGGTTGGCGGTCGTGAGCAGCGACGGGGAGTGGCGCGGCTCGGTCGTGCTGGTGGTGGCGTCCAGTACCGGCGGGATCGGCCAGCACGTCGCCTCCCTGGCCCGCGGCCTGGCCGCCGGTGGCTGCCGGGTGCTGGTGTGCGGGCCGGCCGCGGTGGACCAGCACTTCGGGTTCACGGCGAGCGGCGTCGAGTTCACACCCGTGGAGATCCCGGCCGACCCCGGCGCGCAGGACTCCGGCGCGATCCGGCAGCTGCGCCGGGCGGTCGCCGGCCGGGACGCCGAGGTGATCCACGCGCACGGGCTGCGGGCCGCCTTCGTGGCCTCGGTCGCGCGGACCGGTGTGCCCCTCGTGGTCACCTGGCACAACGCGGTCCTCGCCCGCGGGCTGAAAGGCCAGGCCGGGGCCCTGCTGGAGCGGATCGTGGCACGCAACGCGATGCTGACCCTGGGCGCCTCCGACGACCTGGTGCAGCGGGCCGTGACGCTCGGCGCGCGGAAGGCGCGGCTCGGCCCGGTGGCGACACCCCAGCTGGCTCCGCCGAAACGGACCCGGTCGGCGGTGCGGGCCGAGTTCGGGCTGCGGGGCGACACCCCGCTGATCCTGTCGGTCGGGCGGCTGCACCCGCAGAAGCACCACGACCTGCTGATCGACGCCGCCGCCCGGTGGCGTGACCTGACCCCGGCCCCGGTCGTGGTGATCGCCGGCTCCGGGCCCAGCTACATGCCGCTGGCGCAGCGCGCGTCCATGTTGCACGCCCCGGTGCACCTGCTCGGGCACCGGACCGACGTGCCCGATCTGCTGCTCGGCGCCGACCTCGCGGTGATCACCAGCGACTGGGAGGCGCGGCAGCTGTTCGCGCAGGAGACGCTGCACGCCGGGGTGCCGCTGGTCACCACCGCGGTCGGCGGGCTGCCCGGGCTGGTCGGTGACGCGGCGGTGCAGATCCCGCCGAACGATCTCGACGCCCTGGACCAGGCGGTCCGGCGGTTGCTGGGCGATCCGGCGTTGCGCGCCGACTACGCGGCCCGCGGGCCGCGGCAGGCGGCTGCCTGGCCGACCGAGGCGGACGTGGTCGCCGATGTGCGGTCGGCGTACGCCGAGGTAGCGGCGGTCCGCCGGTGACCGTGCCCGAAAACCCGGACGTTCCGGACCCGAGCAGCGACGGCCCGAGCAGCGACGGCCCGAGCAAGGACGGCCCGAGCAAGGACGGCCCGAGCAGCGACGGCCCGAGCAGCGACGGCCCGAGCAGCGACGGCCCGAGCAAGGACGGCCCGAGCCGGGATGGCCTGGGCAAGGACGGCCCGAGCGGGCCGGCCTCGAACCGGAAGCCGGCGCCGCGGACCCTGCTCGACCGGATGCGGCGAGTGCGGCGGCCCGGCACCCCGCGCCGCCCGCTGGTCGCCGCCTGGGTGCCCTACCTGATGGTGGCGCTGGTCGCGGCGGCCAGCCTGGCCGTGCTGGCGATCCGCCCGGCCGAGCGCACGCGCGGCGGCGACGCGGACTACGTGGTGGTCGCGGCCGCGGCCGGGCTGCGCTGGGAGGACCTCGACCCGCAGCGCACCCCGGCGCTGTGGCAGGAGGCGTCGAAAGGCTCGGTGGGCTGGCTGTCGGTGCGCTCGGCGCATTCGGTGACCTGCCCGTCGGACGGCTGGCTGACGCTCGGCGCCGGCAACTACGCGGCCTGGGACACCCGGGCCGTCACCGGCCGGTGCCCGGCCGCCGAACCGAGACTGCTGCGGCCGGACGACATCGGCGCGAACCTGACCGACCAGCCCACCGTGGTCCGTAACAATCAGGACCGGCTGCCGTACGGCACGACGCCGGGCGCCCTGGCCGAGTCGGTGCGGTGCACGGTCGCCGTCGGCCCGGGCGCGGCGATCGCGGCGGCCCGCCCGTTCGGCCGGGTCGACCAGTACGTCCCGGAGCTCCCGGCCGACGCGGCCACCCTGCTCGGCGACTGTGTGCTGAGCATCGTCGACCTCGGCACGATCACCGGTGAGGGCACGGCCCGGCAGGCGCTGGTGGAGGCGGCCGACCGTACCCTCGCCAGGGTCCTGGCCGCCCGCCCGCCGCGCTCGCTGATGCTGATCGCCGGGCTCGCCGACACCGAGGCCAGCTCCCGCCTGCACGTGGCGATCGCCGAGGGCCCCGGCTGGGAGACCGGCTGGCTGACCTCGGCCGGCACCGGCCGGGAAGGCTATCTCCAGCTGGTCGATCTGGCCCCGACGGTGCTGGCGGCGCTCGGCAAGCCGGTCCCGGAGAAGCTGTTCGCCGGTTACCCGGCGTCGATCGCGCCGGGCCGCCCGGCCGACCCGGCGGCCGCCATGCAGGGCGCGCAGGACGCCGACCGGCGGGCGATCGCCCAGCGTGGGGTCGCCGAGATCTTCTTCACCGTGCTGGCCATCCTGCAGGCGGTGCTGTTCGTGGCGGTGGTCCCGGTGCTGGTCCGGGCCCGCCGGCACGCCGGTCCGCTGGGCCCGCCGCTGCCGCCGCGCCGGCTGGTCGACCTGGCCGAGGCGGCGCTGCTGGCCGGTGGGCTGGCGATCCCGGCGGCGCTGCTGGCCGACGTGGTCCCGTGGTGGAGCAGCGCGCACCCGGCCTGGATGTTCGGGTCGGCGACGGCCGCGCTGATGGTCCTGGGCACGCTGCTGATCCGGCTGGCGCCGCGCTATCCGCGGACGCTGTGGCCGATGGCCGCGGCGGCCGCGATCGGTGTGCTGGTGGTGGCGGTGGACCTGGCGACCGGGGCGCGGCTCCAGCTCAACGGGGTGGCCGGCTACTCGGCGGTGCACGGCATCCGCTACGCCGGGCTCGGCGGCGTCGGCCTCGGTGTGTTCGTGGCCGGGTTGTTCCTGCTGGCCGGTTCGCTGGCGCAGTGGGTGACCAGGCGCTGGCGGCCGCTGGTCCTGGTGACCTTCGGCAGCCTCGGTGTGGTGATGGTCGGCAGCGGGCATCTGGGCGCCGACCCGGTGGGCGCGATCGCGGTGACCGCCGGGGCGTGTGTGGCGGCGGCGATGAGCACCGGCGGCTGGCTGACCTTCGCGCGGATCGCCTGGGCGGCGCTGACCGGTGTGGTGGTGACCATCACGTTCGCGGTGCTCGACCTGCGGCGGGCCCCGCTGGAGCAGGGCACGCTGGGCCGGTTCCTGACCTCGCTCGGCGACGGGACGGCTGGTCCGGCGATGCAGCGGGCCGCTGCGGCGAACGGGCAGGCGCTGGTGGACAGCCCGCTCACGCTGCTGGCGCTGCTGGGCGCGGCGATGCTGGCGTTCTGCCAGTTCTCCCCGTGGGGCGGCCTGAACCGGGTTTACGGCCTGCATCCGGCGATCCGGGCCGGGGTGGCCGGGACCGCGGTGGCGACGCTGATCGCCGGGGTGCTGGGCGGCACGGCTCTCGGGTCGGCGGGCGCGGCGGCTGCGGCGGCTGTTCCGGTGGCGGTGCTCACAGCGTTGCGGGTGCTGCTGCACGCCGCGGACCGGACACCACCGCCGGGGGAGACGGACGGCCCAGGTGGGCCGCTTCTGCGTAAATCCGACGAAGATCCGGTAACTGTGCCATGACACGCACGCCCACCAGCCCGAACGTGGGGGTGTCGGCAAACAGTGTTACGGTGAATTCCCGTGGATGGGGTCTCGCCCCGGCCGCAAGAACCGATTAAACGGCGACCACGGGAGCGGGCCTTGGCCTCAACAGTGCGCGACACGCGGCACATCTTCGTCACCGGGGGCGTCGCCTCCTCGCTGGGCAAGGGCCTCACCGCCTCCAGCCTCGGCAATCTGCTCACCGCCCGCGGTCTCCGCGTCGTGATGCAGAAGCTGGACCCGTACCTCAACGTCGACCCCGGGACGATGAACCCGTTCCAGCACGGTGAGGTCTTCGTCACCGAGGACGGGGCGGAGACCGACCTCGACGTCGGCCACTACGAGCGCTTCCTCGACCGTGACCTGTCCGGCAAGGCGAACGTGACGACCGGCCAGGTCTACTCGGCGGTGATCGCCCGGGAGCGGCGCGGCGAGTACCTCGGTGACACCGTGCAGGTCATCCCGCACATCACCAACGAGATCAAGTCGCGGATCTTCGCGATGGCCGACCCGGACGAGAACGGCAACGTCCCGGACGTGGTGATCACCGAGGTCGGCGGCACGGTCGGCGACATGGAGTCGCTGCCGTTCCTGGAGGCGATCCGCCAGGTCCGCCACGAGGTCGGCCGTGATCACGTCTTCTACCTGCACGTTTCGCTGGTGCCCTACCTGGCCCCGTCCGGTGAGCTGAAGACCAAGCCCACCCAGCACTCGGTGGCCGCGCTGCGCAACATCGGCATCCAGCCGGACGCCCTGATCTGCCGCAGCGACCGGGAGATCCCGGAGAAGATGAAGCACAAGCTGGCGCTCTACTGCGACGTCGACGTGGAAGCCGTCATCGCCTGCCCGGACGCGCCGAGCATCTACGACATCCCGAAGGTGCTGCACGACGAGGGCCTGGACGCGTACGTGGTGCGCCGGCTCGGGCTGTCCTTCCGTGACGTCAACTGGAAGACCTGGAACGACCTGCTGGAGCGGGTGCACCACCCGAAGCGGACGATCACGATCGCGCTGGTCGGCAAGTACGTCGACCTGCCCGACGCGTATCTCTCGGTCAGTGAGGCGATCCGGGCCGCCGGGTTCGGCAACACCGTGAAGATCCAGCTGCGCTGGGTGCCGAGCGACGACTGCGTCACCCCGGCCGGCGCGGCGGCCGCCCTGAAGGGCGCCGACGGCATCGTCATCCCGGGCGGGTTCGGCGTCCGCGGCATCGAGGGCAAGGTCAACACTTCGCGGTACGCCCGGGAGAACCGGATCCCGATCCTCGGGCTGTGCCTCGGTCTCCAGTGCATGACCATCGACGCCGCCCGCAACCTGGCCGGGCTGGCCGGGGCCAACTCGGTCGAGTTCGACGAGCGGGCCACCTACCCGGTCATCTCGACGATGGCCGACCAGGAGGACATCGTGGCCGGCAAGGGTGACCTGGGTGGCACCATGCGGCTCGGCGCCTATCCGGCGAAGCTCAAGGAGGGTTCGATCGTCGCCGAGGTGTACGGCGCGACGGTGATCTCCGAGCGGCACCGGCACCGCTACGAGGTGAACAACGACTTCCGTGACAAGCTGTCGCAGTCCGGCCTGGTGTTCTCCGGCACGTCTCCGGACGGGCGGCTGGTCGAGTTCATCGAGCTGGACCGGGAGGTGCACCCGTACTTCGTGGCGACCCAGGCGCACCCGGAGCTGAAGAGCCGCCCGACCCGCCCGCACCCGCTCTTCGACGGCCTGGTCAAGGCGGCCATCGCGTACGCGTCGGCGGACGAGCTGCCGGTCGAGATCGACGTGCCCGAGGCCTCCTGACATGGGTTTCGCCCACGAGACGGTGTCCCGGTCCGAGCGCTACCACGGCGCGATCTTCTCGGTCTACACCGACCAGGTGACCATGTCCGACGGCAGCACCGCGGCCCGTGACGTGGTGGAGAACCGCGGCGCCGTCGTGGTGGTGGCCCTGGACGAGCAGGACCGGGTGGTGCTGATCAAGCAGTACCGGCACCCGGTCGGCCGGCATCTGTGGGAGCTGCCGGCCGGGCTGCGCGACGTGGTCGGCGAGGACGAGGCGCTCACCGCGGCCCGCGAGCTGGCCGAGGAGGTCGACCTCACGGCCGGCCGGATGGAGCGGCTGATCGACCTGCACACCTCACCCGGCTTCGCCGACGAGGCGGTCCGGGTGTTCCTCGCCCGTGATCTGGCGCCGGTCGCCGACGCCGACCGGCACGTGCGGACCGGTGAGGAGGCCGACCTCGAGGTGCGCCGGGTCGACCTGGACGAGTGCGTCGCGATGGTGTTCCGCGGGGAGATCACCAACGCGGCCGCGGTCGCCGGCATCCTGGCCGCGGCGCGCGCCCGGGACACCGGCTGGACGATCCTCCGGACCGCCTGACCGTCACGCCGCGGCGTTCTCGATGAGCGTCGCGGCGTAACCGGCGCCACTGCCGGCCTTCAGTTCCCGGCTGATTTCGGCGCTTGCCCGCCGTACTCCCGGGTCGTTGATCAGATTTTGAAAGGTCTCCCGCAGCTCGGCGGCGCCGATCGTGGTGTCGATCCGGCGGGCCACGCCCAGCTCGACCAGCTTCTCGGCGTTGCCGAACTGGTCGGCGGCCTGCGGCGCGACAAGCATCGGCGTGCCGCTCCAGAGGCCCTCGACCGAGCCGCCCATGCCGCCGTGGGTGACGAACGCGTCGGCCTGCCGCAGGATCCGCAGCTGCGGCACCCAGTGGTGGACCTCGACGTTGGCCGGCGTCTCGCCCAGGACCGCCGCGTCGACGTGTCTGCCGATCTGGAGCACGATGTGCCAGCCGGGCAGGCCGGCGAACGCCTCCACACAGTGCCGGTAGAACTCCGGGTGATCGGTGAAGGTGGAGCCGAGCGAGACCAGCAGCACCTTCTCCGCCCCGGCCGGCCGGGTCCAGTCGCCCTGCTCGTCGCGCTCGCCGAGGATCGGCCCGGCGAACCGGAAGACCGTCTCGTCGACCCGGTCGGCGAACGGCTGCATGACCCGCGGGATGAGGACCAGCCCGCGGTCCGGCCGGCCCTGGAAGGCGGCGCTGTCGGTGATCGGCGACTTCTCCTCGGCCAGCCACTGCTCGAACCGCTGGTAGTAGGCGGCGCCGCGCGGATCGGCCCGCATCTGCTCGATCATCGGTGCCATCTCGAGGTCGTAGCCGTCCCAGGCCACGAACGTGGGGGAGATCTGCATCGACGGGATGCCCCATTGCTCGGCCAGCAGCCGGGCCGGGGCGCCGGCGATGTCGTAGAGGAACAGGTCGGGCCGGTCGTCGGTGTAGGCGGCGCGCAGCTGCGGGAGCATGCCGATCGCGTCGTCCAGGAAGAGCGTCAGGTGGTCGATCATGTCGCCGTCCCAGTCGTCACCTGCTGGAAGCCGTGATTCGTACGGCTTGAGCTCGGCGCCCACCGACTCGACCGCGTCCGCCCAGGACGGGTCGTTGGCGTAGGTCACCCGATGGCCACGGGCGACCAGCTCGCGGATCACCTCGATGCTCGGGTTGACGTGGCCGGGGAACGGGATGCTGACCATGGCGATGTGCATTTCTTTATCCTTTCGGCTCAGTGAGACGAGACGTAGCGTCTCGCCATTCGACGGCTGTGTCAAGACGAGACGTTGCGTCTTGTTGTGGGCTAGACTCGCGCCGTGCCCGACGTCACCCGCCGCAGCGAACGCTCCCGTGCCGCGATCCTCACCGCCGCCCTCGACCTGCTCCAGGAGGGCGGATACGCCGACCTGACCGTCGAGAAGATCGCCGCACGGGCCGGAGTCGGCAAGCAGACGATCTACCGGTGGTGGTCCGGGCGCGGGGCGGTCGTCCTCGACGCCCTGGTCGAGCAGATCGGCCCGGCCGGCCCGCCCGCCCTGCCCGACACCGGCGATCTGGAGGCCGACCTGCGTCTCGTCGTCCGGGCGATCGTCGCCGAGCTCGCCGACCCCCGGCTCTCGGTCACCACCCGCGCCCTCACCATCGAGACACTCTCCAATGAGACCTTCGCCACGACGATGCGCGACAGGTTGCTGCGGCCCCAACTCGACACGATCAAAGAGCGGCTGCGCGGGCGGGTACGCGACGACGTCGACCTCGACCAGGCCGTCGAACTGCTGATCGGGCCGATGTACCACCGCTGGATGATGCGCACCGGGCCGCTCACCGAGGAGTACGCGGACGGGATCGTCGACCTGGCCCTGGCGGCGTTGCGACCCTGACAGCTTGAAATGATCTCATGTACGACGATGAACACTCCACGGGGAACAATCGGAAAAATCCTGCCACCACCCGGACTGCCGCGTACCCTCGCGGTCCAGTCCCTGATCTACGCCATCGGCAACGGCGCCTTCCTGACCGGCAGCATCGTCTTCTTCAGCCTCTACGTCGGACTGACCCCGGTGCAGATCGGCATCGGACTGTCCGCCGCCGGATTCGTCGGCCTCGTCGGGTCGATGCCGTTCGGGCACCTCGCCGACCGGATCGGCGGGCAACGCGCCTGGGTGATCGGGGCGGTCGCCGAGGCGGCGGCGTTCGCGGCCTACCCGCTGGCCGACGGCTTCCTGCTGTTCCTGCTGGTGATCTGCGCGCAGACCGCGGCCGAGGCGTTCGCCAACGCGGGCCGGGTCGTCTACACCGCGGCCGCTGTGCCCAGGGAGGGCCGGGTGCGGGTGATGGCGTTCACCCGCGCGTACCTCAACGTCGGCTTCACCATCGGCTCCGGCGTCGGCGCCGCCGCCCTCGCCCTGAACAACCGGGCCGGCCTGGTCATCCTGGTGCTCGCGGCCGCCGCCGGGATCGCGGTCAACGCGTTCTTCGTCGCCCGGATGCCGGCCGTCGGCCCACCGGTCCGCGACGACGGGCCCCGGCCCAGCCCGTGGGGAGTGCTGCGCGACCACCCGTACACCGCCTCCGCCCTCCTGCTCGGCGTGCTCTGGCTGCA
Source organism: Actinoplanes sp. NPDC026670 (assembly GCF_040638175.1). Classification (NCBI taxonomy): domain Bacteria; kingdom Bacillati; phylum Actinomycetota; class Actinomycetes; order Micromonosporales; family Micromonosporaceae; genus Actinoplanes; species Actinoplanes sp. NPDC026670. The sequence goes on along the minus strand of NZ_JBEZXU010000037.1, from coordinate 86,983 downwards.
CAGCACCGTCTGGGCCGAGATCCTGCCGCTGTGGGCGATCACCATGACCGATGCGCCGAAACCCGTGCTCGGGGCGCTCGTCGGGCTGAACACGGTGATGGCGGTGCTGTTGCAGGTGCGGGCGGCCCGGGGCGCCGACACCCTCGGGGGCGCGACGAGACTGCTGCGCCTGTCCGCTGTCGCGGCGGCTGTCGCCTGCCCGATCGTGGCGTTCACCGGGCGTACCCACGGGTGGGTCACGGTCGCCGTGCTCGCCGTCGCCGTGGCCCTGCTCACCGGGACCGAACTGTGGGTGTCCGCGGCCCAGTGGTATCTCCAGACCGAGGTGCCGCCGCCCGGGCAGCGGGGCGCCTATGTCGGGCTCAGCAAGTCCGTCGGGGGTCTCGGCAAGATGATCGGCCCGGCCGGGCTCACCATCCTCGCCATCCAGACCGGAGGGTGGGGCTGGTGGGTGATCGCGGGGATCTTCCTGCTCTGTGGTGTGTTGTGCGGGCCGGTGATCCGCTGGATCCAGCGCACCCCACGCAACGTGGCCGTCCCGGTCTGACCGGCCGGCCGGGCCGGATCAGCCGGCCTGCCGGATCGCCTCCACCAGGTGCTCCGGCGGTGGCATCGCGGCGATCTCGGCGCTCACCTCGCGGGCGGCGGCCGGCAGCACCGGATCGGTGATCAACCGGGTCAGCAGGGCCGGCGTGATGTCCCGCTCGTCAGCGGCCAGGCCGGCGCCCCGGGCCGCAACGAGTTCCGCGTTGTGCCGGCGGTCCCCGGCGCCCCGGATGATCAGCTGCGGGACGCCGGCCTGCAACGCGGTCAGCGTGGTGCCGGCGCCACCGTGATGGACGATCACCGCGCCCGCCGCCAGCGCCGCCGGAATCGGCACCCAGCCGACGGCCCGCACGCCCGGCGGCGGGCGACGGACGTTCGACCTGATCAGCACCACGTCGGCGTCGACGTCCCGGGCGGCCTCGGCGACCCGGGACATCATCCGGTCCGGGCCGGGCTGCGGCACCGTGCTGCGGCTGACCAGGATGCGCGGGCGGAGGGGTGGCCCGGAGAGTTCCTCGGGCCGCGGGCCGGCTTTCTGCGGCAGCGGTTCGGCGCTGGAGCGTGGCAGTGGTTCGGGGCCGGTGTAGGGCACGAACCGCATCGGCAGGTGGGTGCCCCGCCCGGCCACACTGGCCGGTGCGATCCGGATCACCACGGCCGGCGCGGCCAGCTCCGGGCGGCCGCGCATCCGGGTCGCGGCCAGCAGCGCCGGTCCGTCGTACAGCGAATTCTCGTGCAGGATGCCCGGCACCCCGAGGCGGGCCGCGACCACCGCGCCCGCCGCCGCCAGCGGCTCGTAGACGATCCGGTCCGGCCGCCACTGCCGGGCCGTCCGCTCGACCCGGTCGACGATCCGGTCGTTCACCGCCCCGAACAGGTGACCCACCATCCGGGTGCCGGCCGTCCCGGCCAGTTCGTCGCGGACCAGCAGCGGATGCCGCAGCGCGGTCAACGCCGCCACAGCGCCGAACCGGAACCCCGGCGCCACGTCACGCACCTCGAACCCGGTCACCCGCAGCCCGTCCGCCCCCGTCGCGAACAGCACCTCGTGCCCCGCGTCGCGCAACGCCCGGGCCAGCGGCACCAGCGGGAGGACGTGCCCGATCAGCGGCGCGGCGACCACGAGAACACGCATCAATCCACTCTAGGCGGGTACGCCGCAGCCATGACCGTGCCGATCCTGAGGGCCTTCGTGCTCGACACCACAGACGCTCGCCGGCTCGCCGAGTTCTACCGTGAGCTGCTGGACCTCGAGTACCGGAAGGGCGACGAGCCGCCTCCGGCGGGTTCGGACGATCCGCGAGGCCGCGACTGGTTGCAGCTGCGGGCGCGCGATGACGCTTTCCGGTTGTCCTTTCAACAGACCACGGGGGTACGCCCGACGAGCTGGCCTGGCGACGAGATCCCCCAGCAGGCGCACCTGGACACGTCGGTGCCGTCCTTGGCCGAGCTGAACCGCCAGCACGACCGCATCCTGGCCCTGGGCGCCACGCTACGTTTCGACCGCTCCACCGACCTAGACGAGCCACTACGCGCCTACGCCGACCCCGACGGCCATATCGTCTGCGTCTTCGTGAGCTGACCCCCGGCCTCGCCCGTCGCGCGTCGGACCTTCCCCTCCCGAGCCGCGTTCCTCTTCCGAGCCGGGTTCCCGGGCCGCGCTCCTCACCCATGTCGGGTCGCCGTTTGGCGTTGGCTTCACCAGGGCGTCCGCCCGCTTCACGGATCTTGCACGAATCTCCACCCTCGCGCCGATCTTGCAGCCCTTTCCATGTCCCGACGGGAAGAAAGCTGCAAGGTCTCCCCGGCGTAGTAGACCTTGCACGATCAACCACACCCAGACATGAAGAACCGTGCAAGATCGGCGCGAAGGTGGAGAACCTTGCAAGATCTGCCGCGAAGGTGGAGAACCTCGCGTCGCCGCGAAGGTGGAGAACCTTGCAAGATCTACCAGGCCGGTTGGGGCTGAATCCTCTGCGCCGGGCAGGTTCTCGCCGGGGAATCCCGCGCGGAACTGAGGGCGCGGCCACGAGACCGGCGTGCGGTGGCTTGACCTCAAGCTTGATCGAGGTTGCAGTCTGGGCGGATGACACTCACCGCGCAGGAGATCGAATACCTGGCCGGCCAGCGGTTGGGCCGGCTGGCCACCGTGCAGCCGGACGGGACGCTTCAGGTGAGCCCGGTCGGGTTCGCCTGGAACGCGGAGACCGCCACCATCGACATCCGGGGATTCAACATGGCGGCGAGCCGCAAGTTCCGGAACGTGGCGGACAACGGCCGGGTCGCGTTCGTCGTCGACGACCTGCCCTCGACCAGCCCGTGGCGGGTGCGCTGCCTGGAGATCCGCGGCCACGGCGAGGCGATCGACGGCCCCGAGGAGATCATCCGGATCCACCCGCGCCGGGTGATCGCCTTCGGCCTCGGTGCGAGCGACGCCGACACCGACCCGCACCGCCTGACCGTGCACAAGAGGGACGTCACCGTCTGACCAGCATCGCCACCGGCTGGTCGGCGTCGCCGCCCGGGCGGCGTCACCGTTTGACGGCGACACCCCCGGACATCTGCACGTGGAAGTCGTCGGGGGTGGGGCCGTCCGGACGCCAGCGGCTGACCAGCGCGACCCCCGGCTCGACCAGGTCGAGGCCCCGGAACAGCCGGCGGACCTCGTCGTCGGTGCGGGGCCGGGCCGGGATGCCGCGGGCCGTGTACGCCTTCGCGCCGAGAACCGCCTGCTCGTTGTGCGCGGTCACGGTGGAGATGGCGAGGGCGCTGCCGGGTGCGAGGCGCTCCAGGAGGGCGTCGATGATCCGGTACGCCTCCGCCTCCTCGGTGATGAACTGAAGAATCGCCAGCAGACTGATCGCAATCGGACGGCTGAAGTCGAGGGCGCCGATCTCGGGCGACGCCAGGATGGCCGTGGTGTCGCGCAGGTCGGCATCCAGATAGGCGGTCGAGCCGTGTGCCGACGAGGTCAGCAGGGCGCGGGCGTGGACCAGCACGATCGGATCGTTGTCGACGTAGACGACCCGCGACGACGGGTCGACGCCCTGCACCACCTCATGCAGGTTGGGTGAGGTGGGCAGCCCGGTCCCGATGTCCAGGAACTGGCGGATGCCCAGGTCGGCGGCGAGGAACCGGCCGACGCGGGCCAGGTAGTCGCGGTTGGCGCGCATCGAGATCGGCAGGCTCGGGGACTGCTTGACGATCTCCGCGGCGGCCTTGCGGTCGGCGTCGAAGTTGTCCTTGCCGCCCAGCAGGAAGTCGTAGATCCGGGCCGAGTGGGGGAGGGACGTGTTGAGATCGACCGCCATGGCAGAAATCTACATGCCCCACTGCGATCTGGGCAAAATCGGTCAGCGGAGCTCGACGTCCACGCCGGAGTCGGCCAGGTAGCCGAGCAGGTCGTCCATCGTGACCGCCGGGGTCCACCAGCGCCTGTCGTATCCGGGCACCAGATGGGTGCGGGCCACTTCGGAGTCGTGCCACACCAGCCGGAACCCGGGGCCCGCGCCCCAGCCGCCGTTGGCGCAGTCGTGCAGTGCGCCCAGGTTCCACCCGAAGTAGCCGCCGGGCCCGTTGACCGCCTCGCCGATGGCGCAGAAGAAGCCCTCGACGTCGGTGATGTGCCGGCCGGCCATGTGGTAGCGGGTGCCGGTGGGCCGGTCGGGGCGCTGCTCGTGGTGGGCGAGGGCGACCCCGGCCCACTCGTGGCGCAGGTCGGCGTCGTACTCGGCCCATTCGCCGTGCACGTCGGGGCGCCCGGCCCGCCAGAGCTGCCAGACGGTGCGCGCCCCGGCCGGGCGGGGGCCGCCGATCGCGTCGCCGTAGGTGGGTTGCAGGGTGACGTCGACCAGGCCGTCACCGAGACGCGACGGACGTACCGCCGAGACCTCGGCCCCCAGGCCGGCGCCGACCATGCCGACCGCCGTGCCGTCCCGGTCGACGCTGAAGATCGAGCCCTGGATCCAGCGGCGTCGCGGGGCCGCACCGCGGCTCAGCGCGTCCAGGGCGCGCTGGAGCGGCGGCTCGGGCCGGCAGCCGATCAGGGTGGCGCCGCGCGGCGCCGGTGTCGGCCGGGGCCGGAACACCCCGGCCACCTCGCGGCACGCCCCGAAGTCCTCCTCGCCGTCGCCGGTGACCCCGACCAGCAGGTATCCGTCGGCGTCGGGCGCCTTGTCGGCGCCGCGGGCGAACCGGGCCAGCTCCTCGATGCGCAGCCGGCCCTCCAGCGTCACGTCGATCAGCCCGCGGCCCAGCGTGGACGGGCGGGCGTCGAGCACGGTGATGTCGAGCAGCTCCTCGGCGCAGTGCCAGCAGTGTGCCGGGTGCTTGGACTGCGGCGGGTGGACGGCGTCCAGGCCGACGTTGCCCAGCCAGGCCGGGCCGGCGCCGTCGCACGCCGCGGCCAGCCGTCCGGCCGGCTCGCAGCCGAGCAGGCTGTAGCGCTCCACCGGCGGCTCGGGGGACTCGACGAAAAGACCGTCGATGTCGGAGCACGCGGCGATGACTAGTTCACCGTCGTCGGTGTTCTGGTCCACCACAAGCCAGGGAAAGCCACTCATCGGGTGGAACCGTACAGCCCGGACCGTCGACCGGGGGATCCCGGTGCACGAATCCGGATGGATCAGCAGCTCAGGGGTAACGTCCGGCAGATGAAGGTCGGCATTCCCAGCGAGGTCAAGAACAACGAGTTCCGGGTGGCGATCACCCCGGCGGGCGTCTTCGAGCTCGCCCGCAACGGTCACCAGGTGGCCGTCCAGTCCGGAGCCGGGGCCGGCTCGTCGATCAGTGACGCCGACTTCCGGGCGGCCGGGGCGGTGATCCTGCCGGACGCCGACGAGACCTGGGCCTTCGGTGACCTGATCCTCAAGGTGAAGGAGCCGGTGGCACCGGAGTACCACCGGATGCGCCCGGGGCAGGTGCTCTTCACCTACCTGCATCTGGCCGCGTCGAAGGAGTGCACCGACGCGCTGGTGGAGCGCCGGGTGACCGGGGTGGCCTACGAGACGGTCGAACTGCCGGACCGGTCGCTGCCGTTGCTCGCCCCGATGTCCGAGGTGGCCGGTCGGCTCGCCCCGCAGGTGGGCGCCTATCACCTGATGCGGCAGGGCGGCGGGCGCGGTGTGCTGATGGGCGGCGTGCCGGGGGTGTACGCGGCGAAGGCCGTGGTGATCGGGGCCGGCGTGTCCGGGCTGAACGCGGCCGCCATCGCCCTCGGTATGCAGGCCGAGGTGCTGCTGCTGGACAAGAACGTGGCGCGGCTACGGGCGGTGGACGCGGACTACCGTGGGCACATCCAGACGATCGCGTCCAACGCGTACGAGATCGAGAAAGCCGTGCTCGACGCGGACCTGGTGGTCGGCGCGGTCCTGGTGCCCGGCGCGAAGGCGCCGAAGTTGATCTCCAACGAGCTGGTGTCGCGGATGAAGCCGGGCAGTGTGCTGGTGGACATCTCGATCGACCAGGGCGGCTGTTTCGAGGACTCGCGGCCGACCACCCACGACGATCCGACCTATCGGGTGCACGAGTCGATGTTCTACTGCGTCGCGAACATGCCCGGGGCGGTGCCGCACACCAGCACCTACGCTCTCACGAACGTCACTCTGCCGTACGCTCTCGAATTGGCCAACCGCGGCTGGCGCGGCGCCCTGAACGCCGATCCCGCATTGGCCGCGGGTCTGAACACGTTCGACGGGAACATCGTCTACGGGCCGGTCGCGGAGGCGCACGGGATGCCCTCGATACCGCTGACGGAGGTGCTGCGCTGAGTCCCCTTCCCGCCGGCTTGGCCCGGGCGATCCAGAGCTTCCTGGATCACCTCACTGTGGAGCGCGGGCTGTCCCGCAACACGCTCCTGTCCTACCGGCGTGACCTGGACCGGTACGCCGAAGGGCTGGCCGCCGAGGGTGTCACCGACCTCGCCGGCGTGCGCCCGGCGCACGTCGCCGGCCACCTGGCCCGGCTGCGCGAGGAGGGCCTGGCGCCGGCGTCGGCGGCGCGGGCCGTCTCGGCGGTCCGCGGGCTGCACCGGTTCGCGGTCCGCGAGCGGCTGTCGGCACAGGACCCGGCTGCGGACGTACGGCCACCGGCCCCGCCGAAACGCCTGCCCAAGGCCCTCGACGTGGATCAGGTCGGCCGGCTGCTCGCGGTCCCGGACGCCGACTCGCCGCTCGGGCTGCGTGACCGGGCGCTGCTGGAGTTCCTCTACGGCACCGGGGCCCGGATCTCCGAGGCGGTCGGCGCCGACATCGACGACCTCGAACTGGACACCGACCCCGCGGTCATCCTGCGGGGCAAGGGCGGGCGCACGCGTCTGGTCCCGGTCGGCGGTTACGCGCGGGCTTCGTTGCAGGCTTATCTGGTACGGGCGAGGCCCTCGCTGGCCGAGTCGGGCCGGGGCACACCCGCCGTGTTCCTGAACGCCCGCGGCGGACGGCTGTCGAGGCAGAGCGCGTGGACGGTTCTGCACCGCTGCGCGCAGGCCGTGGGCCTTCCGGTGGACGGGCCGTACGCGGTGAGCCCGCACACGCTGCGTCACTCCTACGCGACTCATCTGCTGGACGGCGGGGCCGACGTACGGGTGGTGCAAGAACTGCTGGGACACGCCTCGGTCACCACGACGCAGGTGTATACCCTGGTGACCGTCGAACGCCTCCGGGAGGTGTACGCGACCGCACACCCACGCGCTCGTTAGAGGCTATGGATGCGTAGGCGCGACACGCCGAACGGCTGAACCCTTTCGGGGAGCGGCGGGTGGCGTACAGTCGGGCATCGGCTCCGGCTGCGAGTCGAAGGGGGGCGAGGGAAATGTCAGGGAACGGCCAGCGTGCAGAGGCCTGGACCTCCACTCTCCGGGAGCAGCAGAACTCGCTGGACCTCGGCGCCGACCTGGGTCCCGCGGACCCCACGGCCTACACCATGCGCCGGCCCATCCCCGAGCCGATGCCGAAGGACCGGCACGGCCCGGCCCGCATCATCGCCCTGGCGAACCAGAAGGGTGGTGTCGGCAAGACGACCACCACCATCAACCTGGGCGCGGCGCTGGCGGAGTATGGGCGCAAGGTCCTCCTCGTCGACTTCGACCCGCAGGGCGCCTGCTCGGTCGGCCTCGGTGTCAACCCGCACAACCTCGACCTGAGCGTCTACAACCTGCTCATGCAGGACGATGTCGCCACCGAGGACGTCATCATCAAGTCCGACGTCGCCGGCCTGCACCTGCTGCCCGCCAACATCGACCTGTCGGCGGCCGAGATCCAGCTGGTCAACGAGGTCGCGCGGGAGATGGCGCTGGCCCGGGCGCTGCGTTCGGTCCGCAAGGAGTACGACTTCATCCTGATCGACTGCCAGCCCTCGCTGGGCCTGCTGGCGATCAACGCGCTGACCATCGCGCACGGCGTGCTCATCCCCCTGGAGTGTGAGTTCTTCTCCCTCCGCGGGGTGGCGCTGCTCCTCGACACCATCGACAAGGTGCGCGAGCGGCTCAACTTCGACCTCGAGCTCGAGGGCATCCTCGCCACCATGTACGACTCCCGCACCACCCACTGCCGTCAGGTGCTCCAGCGTGTGGTCGAGGCGTTCGGCGACAAGGTGTACCAGACAGTGATCACGAAGACGGTGAAGTTCCCCGAGTCGACCGTGGCGGGAGCCCCGATCACTACGCTGGACCCTGCGTCGTCCGGCGCCCGTAACTACCGTCAACTCGCTCGCGAGGTCATCGCCGCCCAGGCAGATCGAGGCTAGGTCCCGTACCGTGCTCTTCGCTCTCGGCGAACCCGTGGCGTTCGTCGCCCTGGTCGTCGCCTTCCTGCTCGGCCTGGCGCTGCGTGCCGTCGCCATGAGGTTCACGGCCCGCATCGTCGGCCTCGGTGACGGTCGCCCGCTGGTCAGGTTCAGCCCGCGGCACGACATCGACCCGTTCGGCGCGGTTTCGGCGGCGATCGGCGGGGTGGGCTGGGGCCGGCAGGTGACCATCGACGAGGTGCCCAACTGGCGTGGCCGGGGCCGGGCCGCCGCCGTGTTCGCCGCCGGGCCGGTCGCCTGCATCCTGGCCGGTGAGCTGATCATTGCGGCGTTCGCGTTCGTCTACCCGGCCGAGATCCTCAATTTCGCGACCCCGGGCATGATCCTGCGCGGGTTCCAGCCGATGGCCGCCGGCGGGCAGGTGATGCTGTCGCTCGGCGTCGGGCTGCTCACGTTCGGCCTGCTGGCGCTCATCCCGATCCCGCCGCTGGACGGTTTCGGCATCCTGTGGTTCGCGCTGCGCAAACCCGGCCCGAGCATGGCCTGGCTGCGGCTGTGGTTCGAGGACAAGAACGTGGGCGCGCTGGTGCTGCTGGTGTGCGCGTTCTTCCCCACCGGCTACCCGCTCCTGCTGACGATCATCGACTTCCTGGGTGCCCTCTTCCTGCGAATCTGGGCCTGAGACCAGCCCCGTTCCGCGGTTTCCGTACCTCCCGGCCGTGTTTTTCCCGGCAACCGCGGTTACTGTTTGAGCGATGTCGATGTCACTGGCTGTCGCTGTGCTGCTGCTCGGCGTGGCCGATTCGATGGTCGGCTCCTATTTCGTCCTGTTCGTGACCGAGGTCGTCGGCCTGACGCCGCTCCAGACCGGCGTCTTCGTGTCGATCCACGGCGCCGGCGGCATCCTGATCGCCTGGCTGGCCGGACACGGCTTCGACAGACGGCCCTCCCGCGGCTACGCCGCCGCGTCCATGCTGTGCGGCGGGGTCGCCCTGTGGCTGATGACGGTCATCCGGTCGTACGCCTGGCTGGCTCTGCTCGCCGTCACCCTCCTGGCCGCGCTGGCCGCCGCCTTCCCGCAGTTGTTCGCGCTGGCCCGCCAGTCGGTGGGCGACACCCCGGAGGCCGGGCGCACGGTGCCGCTGCTGCGCTCGGTGTGGTCGCTGGCCTGGGCGGCCGGCCCGCTGATCGGCGCCGCGGTCCGCGCTGTGGCCGGCTTCCCGGCGATCCTCCGCTCGGCCGGGGTGGTCCTCGTCGTCGCCGCCGTCTGGGTGCTGGTGGCCGTACCCCGCCCAGGCCGGCACCGGCCGTCCGGCCTGCCCGGCGGCGAACCGGTCCCGAAGGTCCCGCGGGCCGCCACGATCCTGCTGACCACCGGCATCACCCTGTTCTTCACCGCGATGTTCGCCGCCTCGGTGGCGATGCCGCTCTTCGTCACCAGGGAACTCGGCCAGGGCGCCTCCTCCGTCGGCGTCCTGTTCAGCGTCTGCGCGGCGGTCGAGGTGGTCGCCGCCCTGCTTCTCGCCGCGGTACCCGCCCACATCAGCCAGCGCCTGGTCATCCTCACCGGGATGGGCGGTTTCGTGTTCTTCTTCGCCCTGACCGTGCTGGCCCGCGACATGACGCTGCTGGTCGCCGGCCAGGTGGTCCGGGGCATCGCGATAGCGGTCGTGGGCGCCGCCGGAATCCGCTGGTTCCAGGACGTGATGGCCCCCGCCACCGGCCGCGCCACCACCCTGTTCGCCAACGCCACCACCGCCGGCATGGTGCTGGCCGGCATCGTCGGCGGCGCCGCGGTCTCCCTCCTCGGCTACACCGGAACCCTGCTGCTCTGCGGCGCCCTCACGGTGGCGGCGACGATCGCTTTCGCCCTGGGCACCACCGCCCACGCCGGCCGCCCACCCCCGGCCCCGACTCCGGCCCGCCGCCCGCTCCCACGCCCCCGAGGCCCAGCCGGCAGCGAAGCCCGTTCCCCAGCCGACCGCTCCTGACGCATGGCAGACCTCACCCGGTTGGCGGCCTCCGTCATTTCCGGCCATGTCAGGCGTCCTGTCACGCCGGAAAATTCGCTTCTGTGCCGATGTTGCGGCACCGGAACGGGCAATGGCAGATAGGGACGGGCTTACCGGATTCCGCCTCGTTAGGCTGTTCGGGTGTACATCAAAGAGATCGAGTTGGTGGACCTGCGGGGATTCCACGGTTCCCGTCGCGTTGCCCTGGATCTCAGCCGACCGGGCGGTTCGCTGGCGGGCTGGACGGTCATTGCGGGTCGCAACGGCTCGGGTAAGACTTCGCTCCTGCGCGCGATTGCACTCGCGATCGGTGGGCCGAGCGTGGCGCGGAACCTCGTCACCGACTTCTCCAACTGGATTTCGACCGGCAGTCCCCGCGGGAATGTCACGGCGAGTCTTGTCCATGACGCCGAGGTCGATCATTTCGCTGGCGACGACCGGCCCTCTGGGCAGGCCGTTCGTGCCGGCTTGGCTTGGATGCAGCTCCGCGGGTCCGGGCCCGGTGCTCAGCCGATCCTGATGTCCACTCTTGACGTGGCAACAGTCGAGCTTGGCGAATCGGGGCCTTGGAACGCCAACCCGGAAGGCTGGTGCTGTGTCGCTTACGGGCCGTTCCGCCGGCTCACTGGAAACTCCCACCCAGGCGGGGCCGTCAATGGTCCGGCTGATCGGTTGGTCAGTCTGTTCGACGAGGACGCCCCGCTCGCGGAGGGTGTCGGCTGGCTGATTCAACAGCATCTGCGAGCGCTCGAGGGTCGGCCGGGGGCGCGGGAACTCAAGGACCTCGCCTTGGCAGTGCTCGGGGACGGTATGTTGCCGGATGGCTATCGGATCGAGGGAGTCGACTCCGAGGGCCTGTGGGTCACGACGGGCGGCCGCCGATTTCCGCTGAGGGAGATGAGCGACGGCTATCGTGCGGTCGCCGCGCTAGTGGTCGATCTCATGCGGCATCTCCACGAGACTTACGGCCGACTGGCGACCGATCCCGGCCTCGGGCCGGTGGTCATCACCGCTCCCGCCGTTGTTCTCATCGACGAGGTGGACGCGCACCTGCACGTCTCCTGGCAGAAGCGGATCGGCAACTGGCTCAAGGCACATTTCCCGCGGATCCAGTTCATCGTCACGACGCACAGCCCCTACATCTGCCAGGCAGCCGATGAGAACGGGCTGATCCGGCTGCCCGGTCCGGACGAGAGTGCGCCACCGCGAATCGTCCATCAGGACTTGTACGAGCGAATCGTCTACGGCAGCGGTGACGACGCCGTCATGTCCGAGCTGTTCGGGTTGGACACGCCCTATTCCGAGGAAGCGATCCGCCTACGTCGTGAGCTGGTCACTCTCGAGACCGACGTCCTCGTCGGACGCGCCGACGAGGGGGCCGTGCGGCGTTACGAGGAACTGCGGGACCGGTTGAACAGCTCGCCCGCGGCTCGAGTCGAGGAACTCGCCGCCCGGATCGTCTCCGACGCGGACCAGCGCCGTACATGATCCCCATTGTCCGGCCACCGTTGCCATCGGAACTCGTTACACGAATGACGAATCTGACCGGCCGGATCCAGCAGGAGGAAGCGGCCGAACGGTTGCCGGCGGCACGGGCGCTGTGGCGCCAGAGCAGCACCCGGGTCAGTGTCACGAACCCTGTCCGGACCGTTCTTGCCGGGATGGCGGCGGGTGCTGAGCGCTGCATGTACTGCGGCGACAATCAGGGTACCGACATCGACCACCACGAGCCGATGGCCCGCGACCCGTTGCGGACCTTCGATTGGCTCAACCACCTGCTGGCCTGCTCGCACTGCAACAGTCACCACAAGCGGGAGCGGTTCCCGGTCGACGAGTACGGCCGGCCGCTGCTGATCGACCCGAGCGCAGAAGATCCCTTCGACCATCTGCTGCTGTCGCTGTCCGTAGGTGAGTATCGGGCGCTGACCGAGAAGGGCCGGGCGAGCATCGACGTGTTCGGGCTGAACCGGCCGATCCTGGCGCGCGGCCGGCAGCAGGCTTTCAACGTGGTCGTGATGTGCCTGCGGCAATGGCCGGACGCGGTGAGCGGGAAGAGCGCGTACCAGCCGGACCAGGTGGTGCACATCATCCGGGAGCAGCCCTGCGCCGACGTCTGCCAGGCCATGTTGCGGCAGGTGGAGCTGCCCGGGGCGTCGGTGGTCTTCAAGGACGTCCCGGAGATTGTGGCCGTGTTGCGGGACGAAGGGCTGCGAGGTGCGCTGCTGCGGTGAGGAGTGCTCCGGCGTGCCCCCTCGCACGCCGGAGCGACTCGGTCAGGCGGCGGTGGCCAAGGTTGTGCGGCGGAGGGTGGCGTCGGCTGTTGCGTCGTCGGGCTGCTGCTGGGCGGCCAGTTCGGCGATCACCCGGGACTCGTAGGCGTCGGCCTCGCGGGCGGCGTCGGCCTCGGACCAGCCCAGGACCGGCGCGATCAGGGCGGCCGCGGACCGGGCCGCCGCGACACCGCGGTCCGGGGTCTCGAAAGCGATCCGGGTACGCCGGGACAGCACGTCCTCGAGGTGCCGCGCGCCCTCATGGCTGGCCGCGTAGCGGATCTCGGCGCGCAGGTGGCCGGGCGCGCCGTCCATCGGCAGGCCGAGTGACGGGTCGTCCTCGATCAGGGTCAGCACCTCGTCGATCAGCGTGCCGTAGCGGCGCAGCAGGTGCTCGATCACGGTGACGGTGAGGCCCGACTCGCGGGCCAGGGCGGCCCGGCGGTTCCAGGCGGCCCGGTAGCCGTCGGCGCCGAGCAGCGGAACCTGGTCGGTGCAGGAGACCGGGACGCGGGCGGACAGTTCGCGGACGGCGGCGTCGACGGCGTCCTTGGCCATCACCCGGTACGTCGTGTACTTGCCGCCGGCGACCACGATCATCCCGGGGACCGGGTTGCCGACCGCGTGCTCACGCGACAGTTTGGCGGTGCTGGCCGCCTCGGCCGACAGCAGCGGGCGCAGGCCGGCGTAGACACCCTGCACGTCGTCGCGGGTCAGCGGCACAGCGAGCGCCTTGTTCACCTCGTCGAGCAGGTAGTCGACGTCCCTGCCGGACGCGGCCGGGTCGGACTTGTCGAGGCTCCAGGCCGTGTCGGTGGTTCCGATGATCCAGTGCTCGTCCCAGGGGATCACGAACAGGACGCTGGTGGCCGTACGCAGAATCATGCCCGTGCGGCCGGCGATCCGGTCGCGCGGCACCACCAGATGGATCCCCTTGCTCGCGGTGATCTTGAATTCGCCGCGTTCGCCGGTCAGGAGGGCCTGGCTGTCGCCGGTCCACACCCCCGTCGCGTTGATCACCGTGCGGGCGCGGACGGTGAACTCGGCGCCGGTCTCCAGGTCGCGGGCGGTGACGCCGACGACCCGGCGGCCCTCCCGGAGAAAACCGGTGACCTCGGTACGGGACGCGACGTGCGCGCCGTTCGCGGCCGCCGTGCGGACCAGGAACATGGTGTGCCGGGCGTCGTCGACCTGCGCGTCGTAGTAGCGGATCGCGCCGACCAGGGTCTCCGGGCGCAGCGACGGGAACGCCTTGAGGGCTTCGACTCGGCTCAGGTGCCGGTGTACGGGCACACCCGCCCCGCCGCCGGAGAGGGCGAGGATGTCGTAGAGGGCCACGCCGGCGCCGACGTACAGGCGTTCCCAGGCGCGCTTCTGCAGCGGGTAGAGGAACGGCACCGGCCGGACCAGGTGCGGCGCGAGTTTCTGGATCAGCAGGCCGCGTTCCCGCAGCGCCTCCCGGACCAGGCTGAAGTCGAGCATCTCCAGGTAGCGCAGGCCGCCGTGGATGAGTTTGCTGGACCGGCTGGAGGTGCCGCTGGCGAAGTCGCGTGCTTCGAGGAGGCCGACGGAGAGGCCGCGGGTGGCGGCGTCGAGTGCCGACCCGGCGCCGACCACTCCGGCGCCCACGACGAGCACGTCCAGTTCGGGGCCGGACGACATGGCGTCGAGGGCCTTGGCGCGGGCCTGGGGCGAGATCACTCCGGTTTTCATGTGATTCCTCTTTTCCAGCGAGTCAGCCGACGCTGACCCAGTCGAGGGTGCGGTCGATGGCCGCTCTCCATCGGGTGATGCCGGTGCTGCGCCGGTCCGCCGACCAGGACGGCTGCCAGCGCCGGTCCTCGTGCCGGTTGGCGCGCAGGTCGTCCAGGGAGTCCCAGAAGCCGACGGCGAGCCCGGCCGCGTAGGCGGCGCCGAGCGCGGTGGTCTCGGCGACGGCCGGCCGGCTGACCGGCACGCCGAGGATGTCGGCCTGCAACTGCATGCAGAGCGCGTTGGCGGTGACGCCGCCGTCGACCTGGAGGCAGTCCAGGGCGGTCCCGGAGTCCTGGGCCATCGCCTCGACGACGTCCCGGGTCTGGTAGCAGATGGCTTCGAGGGCGGCCCGGGTGATGTGGGCCGCGGTGTGGAAGCGGGACAGCCCGACGATCGCGGCGCGGGCGTCCGGACGCCAGTAGGGCGCGAACAGGCCGGAGAACGCGGGCACGAAACACACCCCGGCGCTGTCCTCGACCTGCCCGGCCAGGGTCTCGCTGTCACCGGCCGTCTCCAGGACGCCGAGCTGGTCACGCAGCCACTGGATGGCGGCCCCGCACGCGGCGATCGAGCCCTCCAGCGCGAAGACCGGGGCTTCGGTCCCGAAGCGGTAGCCGACCGTGGTGATCAGGCCGTGGCTGGACCGGACCGGGGTGGTGCCGGTGTTCATCAGCAGGAACCCGCCGGTGCCGTAGGTGCACTTGGCCTCGCCCGGCTCGAAACAGGTCTGCCCGAACAGCGCGGCCTGCTGGTCACCGATGGCGGCCGCGATCGGCACCCCGGGCAGCACGGTCCCGGCGGTGCCGTAGACCTCGGCCGACGACCTGATCTCCGGCAGCATCGCGCGCGGGATCCGGAACAGTTCCAGGAGTTCGTCATCCCAGGCCAGATCATTCAAATTCATCAGCATGGTACGGCTGGCGTTCGTCACGTCGGTGACGTGCAGTCCACCGGTGAGATTCCAGATCAGCCAGGAGTCGATGGTCCCGAAGAGCACCTCGCCGCGTTCGGCGCGGTCCCGCAGGCCGTTGTCGAGCAGCCACTGGATCTTGGTGGCGGAGAAATAGGTGGCCGGCGGCAGACCGGTCCGGCTGCTCACGAACTCGGCGTCGAGTGCCGGGATCAGGTAGTCGGTGCGGGTGTCCTGCCACACGATCGCCGGCGCGACGGGCGCCCCGGTGGCCCGGTCCCAGAGCACGACGGTCTCGCGCTGGTTGGTGATCCCGACGGCGGCCAGGTCGGCCGGGGTGAGCCCGGTGTCGGCGAGCGCCACCGCGATGGTCTTGAGGGTGTTCTCCCAGATCTCCGCGGGGTCGTGCTCGACCCAGCCCGAACGCGGCTGGATCTGCCGATGTTCCAGCTGGTGACGGCCGATCTCACGACCGGCCCGGTCGAAGATCATGAACCGCGTGCTGGTGGTGCCCTGATCGATCGCCCCGACGTACCGCGCCACAAGTGCCTCCTGTCCTCGACGTCCCGGACGTTAGGAGGCGTTCAGGGGTGCGGCAACGCGGTGCGTGCGACAATGTCGCACGTGCCTGGGCTGATCCAGTCGATCGAGCGGTCGTCGGCCGTGTTGCGCCTGCTCGCGGCCGGGCCGGACCGGCTGCGCGTCAAGGAGATCGCGGATGCGCTGGGCCTGCCGAAATCCACCGCGCACAGCATTCTGCGGACCCTGGAGCACGTCGGGTTCGTCGAGCAGGACACCCGGACCGCCCGCTACCGGCTCGGCCGTGGGCTGCTCGACCTGGGTTCGACCGGCATCGACGCCAACGAACTGCGCGGCCGGGCGCTCAACTGGGCCGACGCGCTTGCCGCGCGGAGCGGCGAGGAGGTCCGGCTGGGTGTGCTCGACGACGGCCGGGTCCTGGTCGTGCACCACGTCTTCCGGCCGGACGACTCGGCCCAGTCACTGGACACCGGGGTCCGGCTCCCGCCGCACGCCACCGCGCTCGGCAAGGTTCTGCTCGCCTACTCGGCGGCCGCGGAGGCCTCGGTGGCAGCGGGCGGGCTCGACGCGTACACCAGAAGAACCGTGACCGACCGCGGTGATCTCGCCCGGACGCTGACCGAGACCCGCGCCCGCGGCTGGGGTCTGTCGGTGGAGGAGTGGCGGCCCGGGCTGGCCGCGATCGCCGCGCCGGTCCGCACGTCAGGCGGTCTGGTGGTCGGCGCGGTGGGCATCGCCGGCCCGGTGGAGCGGGTGACCGACACCCGCCGGCAGGCCCGCCCGGCCCTGGTCGAGCACGTGGTGGCCGCGGCTCGCTCGATCTCCAGGGACGTGGCCGGATCATGAGACGTGCCGGCCGGGCGACGAGAGGGGACGTGGCCGGGGCATGAGTTATGTGCTGGCGATCGACCAGGGGACGACGTCGACGCGGTGCATCCTGTTCGACAGGCGGGCGACCGTGGTGTCGGCGGTGCGGGCCGAGCATCCGCAGTCCTATCCGCGGCCCGGCTGGGTCGAGCACGACGCCGCCCGGATCTGGCGTGACCTGCAACGGCTGATCAAGAAGGCGCTGGCCGACGTCGACCCGTCCGAGGTGGCGGCGATCGGCATCGCGAACCAGCGGGAGACCGTGGTGCTGTGGGACCGGGCCACCGGGGTGCCCGTCGCGCCGGCGATCGTCTGGCAGGACACCCGCACCGACGTCTCCACTATCGACCCGGAGTTCGTGAAGAGCCGGACCGGTCTGCCGCCGGCCACCTATTTCTCCGCCACCAAGATCCAGTGGCTGCTCGACAACGGCCTGCGGGACCGCGCCGAACGCGGCGAAGTGCTGTTCGGGACTATGGACAGCTGGCTGATCTGGAACCTGACCGGCGGCCTGCACATCACCGACGTCACGAACGCCAGCCGCACCATGCTGATGAACCTCTCCACCCTGGACTGGGACGACGACCTCCTGGAGCTCTTCGGCATCCCGCGGGCCATGCTGCCGACGATAAGATCATCTTCCGAGGTGTACGGAACAGCCGGCGCCGTGCTGCCCGGGGTGCCGATCGCCGCGGCCATCGGTGACCAGCAGGCCGCGCTGTTCGGGCAGACCTGTTTCGAGCCGGGCGAGGCCAAGTGCACCTACGGCACCGGCGGGTTCCTGCTGATGAACACCGGCACCACCCCGGTCCGGTCCAGCCACGGCCTGATCACCACGGTCGGCTACCGGATCGGCGGCGAGGCGCCGGTGTTCGCGCTGGAGGGCTCGATCGCGATCGCCGGCTCACTCGTGCAATGGGTCCGCGACGGCCTCGGGCTGATCGGCACCGCCTCCGAGATCGAGACCCTCGCCGGTACGGTCGACGACAACGGCGGCTGCTACATCGTCCCGGCGTTCTCCGGGCTCTACGCGCCGTACTGGCACAGCGAGGCGCGCGGGGTGATCGTCGGCCTCACCTCGTACATCACGAAGGGTCACCTGGCCCGCGCGGTGCTGGAGGCGACCGGCTGGCAGACCCGTGACGTGGTGGACGCGATGAACGCCGACTCCGGCCTGGCCCTGACCACCCTCAACGTGGACGGCGGGATGACCGCGGACAACCTGCTGATGCAGATCGTCGCCGACGTCCTCCAGGTGCCCGTGGTCCGGCCGATGGTGGCCGAGACGGTGTCGCTGGGCGCCGCCTACGCGGCCGGGCTGGCCGTCGGCTACTGGTCGGACCTGCGTGATCTGCGGGCCAACCGGCACCGGGCCGGCCGCTGGCGGCCCACACTGGACTCCGGCCGCCGCGACCGTGACTACGCCCGGTGGCGGCGGGCCATCGAGTGCGCGGTCCTGTTCAGCCAGGTGGACTGACCCTCCACGGTGGAGGGTCGGCGACGTGTGTCACCGGGAGTCGCAATTGCGTGCGGCTCCCGGCTTTCCCGATGTGTAGATCGCTGTGCATGATCAGCCAGAAAACAGAATGGTGAACATCTCACTTCGGTCACACTAACCCCAGATTTCGCGGCGGTGTCTATAGTCGCGTCCACACACACGCGCGCCGGTCAGGTCGCGTGAGGTACATCTGCGAAAGGAGGCCGACGTGGCGAAGACCAAGGAAAAGGCCAAGAAGGCGGAAAAGGTCGAGGCTGCGCCGGTTGAGCCGGTGAAGGCGGAGAAGGTCAAGAAGGCCAAGAAGGTCGTCGAGGCCGCTCCGGTCGTCGAGGAGCCGGCTGCTGTCGAGGCCCCTGCCAAGGCCAAGAAGGCCAAGAAGGTTGTCGAGGCGGCTCCGGTCGTCGAGGAGCCGGCTGCTGTCGAGGCCCCCGCCAAGGCGAAGAAGGCCAAGAAGAAGTGATCTGCCGGGCCGTCGCGCTATTCGGCTCGGCGGCCCGTTCTCAGGACGCGTTCGTGAACAGTTCGAAGGTTGCGTTGTAATACTTGTCGGTCGGTCCCAGGTGACGCATTCCGAGTCGTCGGCACACCGCCTGTGACGCCGTGTTCTCCGGCCATGTCACGGCCAGCACCGGCCTGATTCCGGAACGGGCCGCATAGGCCATCACCGCGTTCGCGGCCTCGGTCGCATACCCCTTGCCCCAGGCGTTCGGATGCAGATGCCAGCCGATCTCGGTGTCGTCGCAGGGCTGCATCGTCTCGCCCGAGGCGAGCAGCGGAACCAGCAGGGCCGTCCCGAGCAGGTGCCCGGTCGCCCGGTCCTGGATCGCCCAGATCGTGTGCACGTCGTCCTGCCGCGACCGCCAGCGGGTGAGCGTCGCGACCGCGTCGTCGTGCCCGGTCAGCACACGTGGCGCCGAACCGAGGAACCGTGCCACCTCCCATCGCGAGTACATGTCGAGGAGGAAGTCGATGTCCTTCTCCTCCCACTCGCGAAGAAGCAGCCGGGGTGAGATCAGTGACCGCATCGCCGCAGCGTAACCGGGATCGCGAGGAAATGTAACCGGCCGGTAACCCGGTGGCGGAGCAACCCGGCCGGGATTGTGACGTTGGAGAAGCGTGCACCCGGAGGAACTCGTCACAGGCATGGTCTACGGTCGGCACGTGCTTGAAGAGCCCGCCCCGTCGCCCCCGGACTCCGGCGACGCCGTCCCGGCCGTCGCGCCCGCCGGCGTGGAGATGGAGGCCAGCGGATTCACCGTCCGGCTGGACAACTTCACCGGCCCGTTCGATCTGCTGCTCCAGCTGATCGGCAAGCACAAGCTGGACGTCACCGAGATCGCGCTGCACCAGGTCACCGACGACTTCATCGCCTACATCAGAGCCATGGGCGACGACTGGGACCTCGGCGAGACCAGCGAGTTCCTGCTGGTCGCGGCGACCCTGCTGGACCTCAAGGCGGCCCGGCTGCTGCCCGCCGCCGAGGTCGAGGACGAGGAGGACCTGGCGCTGCTCGAGGCGCGCGACCTGCTCTTCGCCCGGCTCCTGCAATACAAGGCCTACAAGGAGGCGGCCGCGCACATCGCCGAGCTCGAGGCCACCGGGGCGCGTCGCTGGCCGCGGATGGTGACCCTCGAGCAGCGGTACGCGGAAGCGCTCCCCGAGTTGGTGCTGGGCATCGGGCCGGAGCGCCTGCTGAAGATGGCGCTGAAGAGTTTCCTGCCCAAACCGGGGCCGCCGCAGGTCTCCATCGCGCACATCCATCAGGTGCGGGTCAGTGTCCGCGAGCATGCCAATCTGCTGCGTGACCGGCTGCGCCGGGCCGGGGTGGCCACGTTCAGCCTGCTCGTCGCCGACTGTGACAACACGCTCGAGGTCGTGGCCCGGTTCCTGGCGTTGCTGGAGCTCTACCGCGAAGGGCTGATCGACTTCGAGCAGCCGGTCTCCCTCGACGAGCTGACCGTCCGCTGGATCGGCGGGGACAGTGACGTCGAGCTGGAGGTGGACGACTACGAGGGCAGCAAACCGGCAGAGGACGATACCGGTTCGGACGATCCCGCGGCCGCGCGCCTTGACTCGGACGCCCCTGATGGCGATCT
The DNA here is from genome assembly GCF_040638175.1 of Actinoplanes sp. NPDC026670. Lineage (NCBI taxonomy): Bacteria > Bacillati > Actinomycetota > Actinomycetes > Micromonosporales > Micromonosporaceae > Actinoplanes > Actinoplanes sp. NPDC026670. Next base: position 66,749 of record NZ_JBEZXU010000037.1, on the reverse strand, counting down.
TGGCACGGATGACGCCGCACCCGCGGTTGTGGAGGAGAGTTCGTGAGCAGCGAGGAGCATCCCGATTCCCTGGCCGCGCAGGCAGCGGCGTGGGTGCCGCCCTGGGAGCGCCGGCGGGAGCCCGACCGCGAGTACCAGGCGGAAGCCGAAGCGGCCGCGGAAGCCGAGGCGGCTGCGGAAGCCGAGGCGGCGGCCGAGGTCGAGCCGATCGCTGAATCCGATCGGGAGAGCGAGCCGTCCGCGGAGGCCGATCCGGAGAGCGAGCCGTTCACGGAGGACGAGCCGGAAGCTGAGCCGGTCGCGGCAGCTGAACCCGAACCCGAGGCCGAGCCTGAGGTCGAGCCGGTCGCGGAGGACGAGCCGGAGATCGAGCCCGCGGCCGAGCCGATCGCTGAATTCGATCCGGAGCCCGAGGTCGAGCCGGTCGCGGAGGTCGAGGCTGAGCCCGAGGTCGAGCCGGTCGCGGAGGTCGAGGCTGAGCCCGAGGTCGAGCCGGTCGCGGAGGCCGAGCCGGAAGTCACACCGAAGGCGCCGGAGCCGGTCATGGTGGCCTCGGTGCCGTCGCAGCCCCGGCGGCCCCGGGGGGATGTTCCTGCGGTTGCCGAGAGCGTCGCCCGTACCGCCGCTGTGGTTGATCTTGATGATTCCGATCTCGCGGCGGCGCTCGAATCGATCATGCTGGTCGTCGACGAGCCGGTCGGTGAGCTGCAGCTGGCGCAGGTTCTGGAGCAGCCGGTGGAGCGGATCGCGCGGACCCTGGAGAACGTGTCGGCGCGGTACACGGCGGCCGGGCACGGCATCGACCTGCGGCGGGTGGCCGGCGGCTGGCGGCTGTACACCCGGCCGGAGTACGCGGCCTACGTCGAACGGTTCGTGCTGGACGGCCAGTCGGTGCGGCTCACCCAGGCTGCCCTGGAGACACTCGCCGTGGTCGCCTACAAGCAGCCGGTAACCAGATCCCGCATCTCGGCCATCCGCGGTGTGAACTGTGACGGGGTCATGCGTACGCTGGTCACTCGCGGCCTGATCGAGGAGGTCGGCACCGAGCCGGAAACCGGGGCATACCTGTACCGGACGACGCCGTTGTTCCTCGAGAAGCTGGGCCTCAACTCGGTCGAGCAGCTGCCGCCGCTCGCTCCGTTCCTGCCCGACGATGTGGAAGAAGTGCTCGATGCCTCAGGCTGACACCGCCGAACGCCTCCAGAAAGTCCTGGCGGCGGCCGGTGTTGGATCCCGGCGCGCCTGCGAAGACCTGATCTTCCGGCGGCGCGTCACCGTCAACGGCCGGGTCGCCAAGCTCGGCGACAAGGTCGACCCCGCCACGGCGGAGATCCACGTCGACGGGCAGCGGGTGATCACCAACACCAAGCTCGTCTACGTGGCGCTGAACAAGCCGCGCGGCGTCGTCTCCAGCCTCGACGACGAGAAGGGCCGCACCGAGCTGGCCGACTTCCTCGGGGCGAATTTCGAGCAGCGGCTGTTCCACGTGGGCCGGCTCGACGCCGAGTCCGAGGGGCTGCTGCTGTTCACCAACGACGGCGGGCTGGCGCACAAGCTGATGCACCCGTCGTACGAGATCAACAAGACCTACCTGGCCGAGGTGGTCGGGCCGCTGCCGCGCAGCGTGGGCCGCGCCCTTCAGGCGGGTGTCGAGCTGGAGGACGGCCCGGCCAAGGTCGACTCGTTCCGCCTGGTCGACGCGATCGGCAAGACCGCGCAGGTGGAGATCGTCCTGCACGAGGGCCGCAAGCACATCGTCCGGCGGATGATGGACGCCGTCGGCCACCCGGTGACCCGGCTGATCCGTACCGCGGTCGGCCCGATCCGCCTCGGCGACCTGCGGCCCGGCGGTTTCCGGCACCTGTCGGCGGCCGAGGTCGCCGCACTTTTCAAGGCCGTCGGCGACTGATCCGCCGTTTCTCGCGCGCCCGGCCGGCCGTCCTCAATAGGTGCGGCCGGTCATGGCGTCGGCGGCGGTCTGCGGGTCGAAGACCGCCTTGTCCGACTCGATGCGTTTCGGCACGCGGCCGCCGTGGAACAGGTCGACGACCACCGACATGAGTGGCTCGCCGATCTCCGGACTGCATTCGATTACATAGGTGAGTTTGCCGTCGGCGAGTCCCTGAAGGGCCGCTTTCGTGCCATCCACGGTGACGATTTTCGGCGCTGTCCCCGGTTTCTTCCCGGCCTCTTCGAGAGCGATCACAGCGCCCAATCCCATGTCGTCGTTCTGCGCGAAAACAGCGTCGATCCGCTTGTTGCGATCCAGTAGTTTCCGCATGGCGGCCCGGCCGCCGTCCTTCGTCCAGTCGCCTGTCGCCTTGTCGATGATGTTGAGGCGCCTGGTCTTGGCGGCGGTGGCGGCGAAGCCCTCCGCCCGCAGCTTGGTCGGGGTGGCCCCGGTCGCGCCGAGGATCTCCACCACGTTCACCGTCCCGGTCGTGCCGGCGTAGTCGTTCTCCAGGTAGATCGCGGCCAGGTTGCCCTCGGAGGCGAACTCGGCGCCGATCGAGCTGACCCAGAGCGAGGTGTCCTTCTCGTCGATCAGCCGGTCGGTCAGCACCACCGGGATCGCCGCGTCCCGGGCCCGGCGCAGCACCTCGCCCCAGCCGGTCTCCACCACCGGGGCGAACGCGATCACGTTGACCCGGGCGTCGATGAACGAGTGGACGTCGGCGATCTGCTTCTTCGGGTCGCCGCCGGCGTCCTTGAAGTTCAGGTCGATCCGGTTGCGCTCGGCCGCCTTCTTGATCGAATTCGTGTTCGCCTGACGCCAGCCGCCCTCGGCGCCGACCTGGGAGAAACCGAGCGAGATCGGGCCCTTCGGCGGATTCTTCAGGTCGATCCCGCCCGCCTCGTCCTCGGCGCAGCCCGCCAGCAGCGAGCCGACGCCCGCCGCGGTCAAGGTCACGAAAGAACGTCTGCGCATCGCGGGGCCCCCGTCGGCATGAATCCAGATGATCAATTCCCGGAACGGATGTTGACGATAACAATGCGGTTCTCGTCGTTCTACCCCGCTTATTGAATTGTCGGCCTTCACTGTTTCGCTAATGCTAAGTGCTGATTTTTCGGGCATCGGGCCCGGTCAGTCCTCCGGGTAGCCGTGTGCCACGAGGACCGCCAGCAACCGCTCGTCCCAGGCCGTCTCGTCGGCGTCACGCCACCGGTGGCCGTGCGGGCACTGCCAGTTCGGCGGCTGCACCGGCATCAGGCAGCCGCCCAGCGCCAGCTCCCCGTGGCTGGCGGCGGCCTGCGCCTCGGCGGCCGGCAGCCCGAAGATCAGCGGCACGCCGGCCGCACCGCACTCGGGACAGGAACAGATCACCCTGCGGACGGTACCCCTGTCCGGTGGCTTCACGCCCGCCACTTTCAGAGCAGGCGTGTCACCAGCAGGTCGCCACCTTCGAACACGCCGCCGTCGATGGCCAGGACACGGCCTCCGCCGTACCGGAAAGGTCGTCGTGCCTCGGCCCGGCTGAGGCCGAAGCAACTGATCAACGTGCTGTGACCGTGGACGATGAGCGAGCCGCCGAAGGCGGCGAGAAGGAAGTCGGCCGCCTCCGGCGAATGCAGCTCGCCGCGACCGCTGACCAGGAAGCAGAAGGTCAGCCACTCGGCCGGATCGAGCCCGGCCAGATGCCCGGCGACCGCCTTGTTGACCGCCTCCACGGTGTCGCCGAACTCCAGGTAGCGGGTGCTGTCGCAGTGCATCAGCAGATGGCCGTCGACCAGCGCCATCGCCGGCAGCGACCGCAGCCACTCCAGATGCTCGGGCGTCAGCCGGCGCATGTCGTCCTCGCGCCCGCCCAGAGTCATCCAGGCGCCCCAGTAGCCGTCGGCACGGGCCGCCCAGCCGGGCACCGGCGCCGACCCGAACCGGTGCGCGGCCAGCAGATGGGCCTCGTGGTTGCCGAGCAGCGCGCCCACCTCGCCACCGGCCAGGGCCGCCTGAACGGTGAGCCGGCGGATGTCGTCGACCACCCCGATGCCGTCCGGCCCGCGGTCGAAGTAGTCGCCGAGCACCCACAACCGGGCGTCGGCGCCGCACCAGTCCCCGGCCCCGTCGATCAGGCCGGAGTCACGCAGCGCGGCCCGGAACTCGGCACGATGGCCGTGCATGTCGCTGGCGGCGAAAAGGGGGCGCACGGCCCGGGACTATAACCGGTCGATGTGTCGATGATGTTGAGGGTCATGGGATGAGGGCCGGGGCGGTGAGCAGCGCGGTGATGTCGGCGGCCGGCACCGGGCGGGCGAAGTAGAAGCCCTGTGCGTATCGGTAACCGAGCGCGTGCAGACGGTCAGCCTGATCGCGGGTCTCCACACCCTCGGCGACCGCCCGCAGCCCGAGAGTGCTGGCGATCGTGCTCAGCGACGACGCGATGGCCTCCTGCTCGGCTGTGCCGTTCAGATCGTCGATGAACGACTTGTCCACCTTGAGCGTGGTGACCGGGCAGGTCCGCAGCAGGGTCAGCGAGCTGTGCCCGGTCCCGAAGTCGTCCAGGGCCAGGCCGACACCGAGTTCGCGCAGCTCCCGTACCGTCTCCAGGGCCGCGCCACCGGCGAACACCGCGGTCTCGGTGATCTCGATGGTGATCCGGTCCGGGGCCAGTCCGTGCCGGTGCAGGGCGTTCGCCACCAGCCCGGGCAGATCCGGGTCGAGCAGCTGCCGCGCCGACACGTTGATGTTCACCCGCGGGCCGCCCGCGCCGTGTTCGCGCTGCCAGGCGGCCGCGTCGGCGCACGCCTGGTCGAGGATCCACGCGCCCAGGTCGATGATCAGACCGCTGTGCTCGGCGACCGGGATGAACTCGGCCGGCGAGATCACCGGCTGGTCGGCCGGGTGCCAGCGGATCAGCGCCTCGACCCCGGTGACGGTTCCGCTCGGCAACTCCACGATGGGCTGGTAGAGCAGGCGGAACTCGTTCAGCTCCAGGCCGCGGCGCAGGGCGGCGGCCAGCTCGGCGTGGTGCTGGGCGGTGGCGTCCAGGGCGCCGCTGTGCTCCCGGGCCCGGTCCGCGCCGGTGTACTTGGCCGCCTGCAACGCCACCTCGGCGCGGCGCAGCAGATCCGGCACCTCGTCGCCGGTGCCCGTCGCGACCCCGGCGGTCACCGTCACCAGCAGGTCACGGGAGTCGACCCGCAGCGGGGTACGGAACGCGTCCACAAGCGTCTCGGCGAGCGTGGTGTCGCCACCCGGCATCAGCACGCCGAACTCGTCGCCGAGCAGCCGGGCCACCACCGCCTCCGCGCCGGTGACCGCGGTGACCCGCTCGGCCGCGGCCCGCAGCAGCGCGTCGCCCGTCTCGTCGCCGAGCCGATCGTTGAGCGCCGCGAATCCGTCCAGGTCACAGACCGCGACGGTGGTCCGCTCGGTCCGCCGGGCCAGCGTCGCGGTGAACAGCCGGCGGTTCGGCAGCCCGGTCAGGTCGTCGTGGTGCGCCTGGTCCTCCAGCCGGTCCAGCAGGATCGCGTTGTCCAGCAGCGCGATCAGCTGGCGGGTCACCACCAGCACGGTGAGCATCACCGAGCCGCCGGCCAGGCCGGGCGTCAGGTAACCCATCCGCAGCGTCACGACGATCAGCAGGGTGGCGACCGCGGCGACCGCGAGGTACGGCACCAGGCTGATGTTGCGCCACGGCCCGCCCCGGCGGCCGGGGGAGGGCTGGGCCACCGCGGGCCGGCCGGCGGCGGTCACCCGGCTCTGCACCCAGGCGGCGATCGCGACGATCAGGCTGGACACCGGCAGCGAGGCCACCGACGTGTCCAGGTGCGGCCACGGTTCCAGGGCCGGGGCCAGGATCCAGGAGATGGGCGAGATCAGCCCGATCGGCGCGAGCGTCCACAGCGCGGGCGCCAGCGCCGGGCCGGCGCCGCTGACCCCGGCCTTGATCACGGCGGCCACCGCGGCCGACCCGGTGATCATCACGATCAGCAGGAACGTGGCGGTGGCCGTGCCGCCGGTGGCCGGGTTCGCGGTGTTCCAGAGGAAGTGGCTGAAGACGATCGCCGCCGCGGTCGTGACGATGGCCATGTCCAGGCCGATCGCGAGCGACGTGCGCCAGGTGCGCCGGGCACGCGGCAGCCGGACCACGGCCACCATGGCGAACGCGGCCGCGCCCGCGAAACAGACCGCGGCCACCGGGTTCAGCGCCTCGGAGTCGTCGATGAAGAGCCGGCTGGCGAGTTGCACGACGCCGCCGACAGTGAGGAAGACCCAGGTCTTGGTGAGTCGCCGCCAGAAGTCGCGCACCACGGCATGCCCGTCGGCTGCGGCGTTCCGGCAGGCCACCGTCGCCGTCGCGGTCGCGCCGATGGCGGCCGGCCAGAGCAGCCACGCCGGCACCGGCCACAGCAGCCCGGCGGCGCCGAGCGCGACGGCGACCAGCAGCCAGGCCGCCGACAGGGCGAGCACGGCGGCCGGGCGAAGGGATGGTCTCGTCACGAGCACTGAGATCGGCACCGGAAGACCGAAGCTTGAGTCAATCTTCGGTTAGGAAACTTTTTTGCACCTTCCCCATCGCGTTACGGGGCAGCTCGTCGACCAGATGCACGACCCGGGGACGCTTGTGCACGGCCAGCCGCCCGGCCACGAAGTCGATCAGCTCGGCCGGCGCGACCGGGCCGGCCACCACGAACGCGGTGATCCGCTCGCCCAGGTCCGGGTGCGGGACCCCGATCACGGCGGCCTCCCGGACCGCCGGGTGCAGCAGCAGAGCGTCCTCCACCTCACCGGCGCCGACCCGGTAGCCGCCCGTCTTGATCAGGTCGGTGGAGGCGCGGCCGACGATCCGGTGCCAGCCGTCCGGGCCGACGGTCGCCACGTCGCCGGTCGGGAACCAGCCGTCGGTCAGGTCCGGCGGACGCACCCCGCCCGGGCGCAGGTAGCCGTCCAGCAGGGTCGGGCCCCGCACCTGGAGATGGCCGATGGTCGTGCCGTCGGACGGCAGCGGCGCGCCGGACTCGTCGACCAGCCGGGTGGTGATGCCCGGCAGCGGCTGGCCGACCTGGCCGGCCCGGCGTTCCCCATCGGCCCGGGCGCTCACCGTGATCAGGGTCTCGGTCATGCCGTAGCGCTCCACCGGGGCCTGGCCGGTCAGGGCGGCCAGGTCGTCGAAGACCGGCGCCGGGAGCGGGGCGCTGCCGGAGACCAGCAGGCGGGCCGGGGCCAGCGCGCGGGCGGCGGCCGGGTCGGCGGCGATCCGCGACCAGACGGTGGGCACGCCGAAGTACATGGTGCCGGGGTTGGCGGCGTACGCCTGCGGGGTGGGTCGGCCGGTGTGGATCAGGCGGCAGCCGAGCCGCAGCGGGCCGAGGACCCCGAGGACCAGGCCGTGCACGTGGTAGAGCGGGAGGCCGTGGACGAGGGTGTCCTCCGCGGTCCACTGCCAGGCCTCGGCGAGGGCGTCGAGGCCGGCCTCGACGGCCTCGGAGGAGATCACCACGCCCTTGGGGGCGCCGGTGGTCCCGCTGGTGTAGAGCACGAGGGCGGCGTCGAGCCGGGGCCTACCAGGCGATATCTCGGAAATGTCGGAACCTGCCAGAAGAGCTGCACCGGAGTCCCGCAGAATGTGCGCCCTCTCCAGATCCCCGGCATCCGGGGGGATCGGCACGATCGGAACCCCGGCCAGCAGCGCCCCGGTCACCGCGACGATGGTCGACAGATCGGGCACGGCGTCCACGGCGACGATCGGCGCGCCCTTGATCCGGCCGGCGACCCGCGAGGCCTGTTCCAGCAGTTGATGACGCGACAGCGAACCGGACGGCGTGACCACCGCGTCCGGCAGATCAGGGGAGTCGATCAGGCGCATGACCGGATCCTACGAAAGGGCGACCGCCTGCCCTCTTGCCGCGCTGCCACCCCGCCCACCGCCGTTGCCGCCGCCGAAAACCCCTGCCTAACGTTCAGATCTCCTGGTGAGAGGGGGACGGGCATGGCCGGATGGCGGGACCTGGGCCGGCTGGCCGGCGGCTACCGCGGCCCGATCGCCGGCGCCGCCGCCCTCAGCCTGCTCGGCACCCTGCTGGCGCTGACCCAGCCGCTGCTGGCCCGGGAGGCGGTCGACGGCGCCGCGGCCGGTGATCTGCGGTGGCCGGTGCTGGGCGCGCTGGCCGCCCTGTTCGCCGCGCAGGCGTCGGCCCTGGCCCTGGCCCGGTACGTGCAGGCGCACACCGGCGAGACGATGACCCGTGACCTGCGCCGCACCCTGACCGCTCACCTGCTGCGGGTCCGGATCGCCGCGTTCGACGACGGCCGGATCGGCGACCTGATCGCCCGCGCCTGCGGGGACACCACGGTGGTGAAGACGCTGATCGCGCAGAGCCTCGGCACCGGGCTGGCCGGGCTGATCGGGCTGGCCGCCGCGGTCGCGCTGCTCGCCTGGCTCGACCCGTGGCTGCTGGCCACCGTGATCGTGCTGTTCGGCAGCTCGTTCGGGGCGCTGCTGGCGGTGGTGCGGCGGGTGCGGATCGCGTCACGTACCGCCCAGAACGCCGAAGGCGCCCTGCTCGCCGATCTGGAACGCGCGCTCGGCGGCATCCGTCTGGTCCGTGCCTGCCGGGCCGAGCCCCTCGAAGCGGAACGGCTGGACACCTCGGCCGGGCGGGCCTACCTGGCGAACCTGCGGATGGCCGGCATGGTGGCGCTCAGCGGGCCGGCCAACGACCTGGCGGTCAGCGGCGCGTTCCTGGCGGTGCTGCTGTTCGGCGCGACCCGGGTGTCGTCGGGCGCGATGAGCCTCGGTGACCTGGTCGCGTTCACGCTCGCGATGACCTACCTGGCCGCGCCGGTGTTCGAGATCTTCCAGGCGGTCAGCGCGGTCCAGCAGGGGTCGGGGGCGCTGCACCGGATCAACGAGGTGCTCGCGCTCCCGGTCGAACGGGACCGGCCGGTCGCGGTCGCCCGGGTCGGTGGCGGCGTGCGGCCGGTGCTGGAGTTCAAGGACGTCTGGTTCGGTTACCGGCCCGGCCGTCCGGTGCTGCGCGGGATCGGGTTCACCATCCCGGCCCGCGGGCAGGTGGCGCTGGTCGGCCCGTCCGGCGCCGGCAAGTCGACGATCTTCGCGCTGGCCGAACGGTTCTACGAACCGGACCGCGGATCGATCCTGCTGCACGGGCGGGATGCGCGATTCACCCCGTATGCCAGGCACCGCTCCGCCGTCGGACTGGTCGAACAGGACAGCCCGCTGCTCGCCGGAACACTGCGCGACAACCTGCTCTACGGCGCCGGCCGGGTCACCGACCGTGAGCTGCGCCGGGTCCTCGCCATGACCGGGCTCACCCGGGTCGCCGCCGACCTGCCGGACGGCCTCGACACCCCGGTCGGCGACCACGGCCGCCGCCTCTCCGGCGGCCAGCGTCAGCGCGTCGCCATCGCCCGCTGCCTGCTCGCCCGGCCCGACCTGATCCTGCTCGACGAACCGACCGCCCACCTCGACCCGGACAGCGAACACGCCCTCACCGCCACCCTGCACGAGGTCGCGTCGGTGTGCGCCCTGGTGGTCATCGCCCACCGGTTCTCGACGATCCGCTCCGCGGCCCGCGTCCTGGTCATCGACGGCGGCGTCATCGCGAACGCCGGCACCCACGCCGAGCTCCAGCTTTCCAGCCCTTACTACCGACGCCTGACGGCACAACCCCTTCTGCGGTACGGGTGACCAGGCTCCCGTGGCTACACCGCGACGGGGCTGCCCACTCCCGCCCGACACCGCGTTTCCGGCCGCGTGTCTGGTCACCGACAGGTCAGGACACTCAGGGTGGCGCTGATCGTGAAGATTCGTTCTCGGCGGCGTACGACCGTATCTTTCGGCGAATTAAAATTCCTAGCTCGCCAGCCAGTCCTCAGTGATTATTTCGATATCGTGTACCAGATTTTTCCAGCTTCCAAGTTTCGTCACTGGACCGTCCTTGTCCAGTCGTTCGAGAAGCTGCCTTCGGTTTTGGTTGAATCGTTTTGCAATTCGTTCACGGCGCCGTCCGGATACGTCTGCCGCCTTGAGTAGGCACTCGTTGAGAAGATTTTTCGGGTCGGCGTGACTTTCGACCTCATGCCATTTAGGAAGTTCAAGATCTGCGCGTCCTCGCGGATTCCCGGCTACTGTCCTGATTGCCTGTTCATCAAGAAGGAGCCAGGCCTCGGTCATTCGTACTGGAATGACTGGAAGGATCGTAGGGGAGGACTCGATCGCTTCGGCGGCATTACTGATCTCGGCTCGTCGGGCTTCGATTCCGGCATTGTCCGCATCTCGATGAACGACGATGAGGTCGACTCTGCCGTCGTTCAGTTTCTCACCAGCTAAAATGCGCGAGCGCACATCTTTCGCTACTTTTCCTAGTAGTCCGAAGTCTGGCTTACTGAGATGTAGTGTGATGCCACGGTCGAAGAAGAGGGATTCAACGATTTCTGAGATGGGCATGTCCGAACTGCCCTCACCGATGAAGATTCCAGAGTAACTTTGCTCGGTCATCCAGCGATCTCCAGCGGAAGCGTGAGTTGGGCACCCACTGGTGCTGCGAGGTAGTACACAACGTCGGCGCGAGTGAACACTGGTTCCGAGGGGCCTTCCCTCCATGATCCCGCATACGGCAGAAGAGCCAAGGCCCTGGCCGTGCCGCCGTCTCCCGACCGGAATTTCTTAACCTCGGCAAGCAGAAGGTCGCCGGTGTTGCAGAGTTGTACGACGCCGGGCGAGTGAGTGTTGACGATCACCTGCCTAAACGGATTGCTCGCATCTGGCGTTTCTTTTGGATCGACGGCTAGATCCTGGATCAGATCGAGCATCGCAGGAAGATTTGCTGGATGGATGCCGTTTTCGGGCTCTTCCATGCAGATGAGACCGACGAAACTTGGATCCTCTAGGAGGACGCAAAGTGCCAGAAATCTTAGCGTACCTTCAGAGAGGGCGCGAGCGGGAAGGCGTAGTCCTCCCTTCTCCTGTAGGAAGAGTGTGAATACTTCGCGGATCTGGTCGAGTTCGACCTCGATACTTTCGATTCCCATTCCCACGAGATCTGAAAGGCGCCCAGCGACGCGGGCGTATACAGCCTCGGGGTCGGCTTCGCCGGTAAACGGATCGCGTTCCTTGGCGATCCGGTACAAGGTGGCGGCGAGATGTCGACCGTCGGTGTCGAGTGACCGCGGCCCGGTCAGATTATCCGGAGCCCGCAGTGCTGAAGGCTCAAGCGCGAGTCGGCGCCAGCTTTGCATTTCACGACGAGCGGCTAAGATTGTTGGGTAGTCGTTCGTCGTGACGGTACTCAGCACCGTCCGGCCAGCACGTCCTGCAGCGCGCGGCTGCGGCTTTCCGAAGCTTCCTCCGTCGCCATGGACGTTTATAACTGTGCCGCTCTCGCGATGTTCCGTGGAAAGGAATGCACCCCCGCGGCGCTGGCCGACGACGACAGAGTTTCGGAAGCTTTTGGCATTGTGCTTGAAGCGGAGATGGCGGCCAGCTTCGCCGCGATTGATATGCCGGAGTTCCTCCTCGAGGAGTGTAAGGCGCCCGACGCCACCCTCTCCCTCCGGGGCAGAGTAGCCAAGAGCCACCTCATAGCGAAGAAAAGTTGTTGTGGCCTTCGCAGGTGCTCCCAGGTCATCCTCAACCTCTGCTGGGACAATCATCTCTGCGGCCATGGTGATTTTGCGCTGATGCTCCCGGTATCCGTCCCAGAATAGATCTCTCGGGTCGCCGCCTCTGATTCCTGAAGCTCCCCTAACCCGCTGCGAGGCCTCAACCAGTGATTCGCTCGCAAGGTAGGAAAGGAATTCGATGGCGTCAAAAACGTTTGACTTTCCGATTCCGTTTGCTCCTGCAATGCAAGTGAACGGGCCGAAATCTATCTTTACATCTAGGAGGTTCTTGAACCCCTGGACCTCGAGCCGGGTGAGCATGGCAGATAGCTTACTCACATCTGACAGATTCTTCCTGCCCGCGGATAGGATCTCGACCTCGTGCCCGATGAGCCCGCTCTCAATCGGGGAAGGTGGCCAGTTCCTTCACCGCGGTGGCCAGGCGCAGGTCGAGGCCGGAGTGGATGAGCTCGCGGCAGTCGTGATCGCCGTCGGTGGCGAGCCGGCGGATGTCGTGGATGGCGGCGCTGATCCGGTCGCGGACCTCGCGGACCATGTCGGCGGCGGTGCCACGCCAGCCGTAGGCGTCGAGCAGCATCCGCAGGCGGCGGGGCCGGTCGGCGAAGTCGGTCCAGCCGTCGGCGGTGGCGTCGCTGCGGGCGGTGAGCGGCACCCAGGCGAACGCGGTGAACGCGAGGTCGGCGTCGCGGCTGACCGGCCCGGCGAAGTCCCAGCCGACGAAACCGGTGAGGCGGCGGCCGGCGCGGGTCGCGTTGTACGGCGCGGCGTCGTTGTGCCCGATGATCAGGCCGGGCTCCCAGGCCCCGCCCTTGCGCCAGACCGCGTCGGCCGGCGGCACGAAGTCGTCGACCGCTTCGTGGTATTCACGCAGCCACTGGGCGACCTGCCAGAGAGTGTCGTCCTCCCGGGTCCACTCCGGCCAGGGCAGAGCGGCGCCGGTGGGGCTGCCGTCGACAGGCGGGGCGCCGTCGAATCCCGAATCCTCGAGATGGCGAAGCAGGGCCCGGACCGCGGGAGCCCAGGGTTCCTCGATCGGGACGCCGGGTAACTCCGCGTCGATGTTCATGATCAACCTCCGGGATGGACGGTAGTCCGGAGATCATCGATCATGCATCGTCCTGTTGTCCGACCGGAAACTGCCGGATGAAGGAAACCATGCAGGTCCGTGTCCCGCGACCCCGAGAAGGAGCCACGAGACACGGATCACGCGGTTGCCGGTGTCAGGCGAAGATCTCCCCGGCGCCGGCCTTGGCGACCAGCAGCGGCGGCGGCGTGAACCGGGCGCCGTAGCGGTCGGCCAGTTCCCGGGCACGGGCCACGAAACCGGGCAGACCACCCTGGTACTGGTTGATGTACTGCAACACGCCACCGGTCCAGCCCGGGTAGCCGATGCCGAAGATCGAGCCGATGTTGGCCTCGGCGACCGACAGCAGCACCCCCTCGTCCAGGCATTTCACTGTCTCGATGGCCTCGATGAAGAGCAGCCGCTCCTTGAGGTCCTCGAACGGGATCGCGACGTCCGGCTTGGCGAAGGCGGACAGCCCGGCCCACAGCCCGGTCCGCTTGCCGTCGGTGTACTCGTAGAAGCCGGCCCCGCCGGAGCGGCCGGGCCGCCCGAACTCGTCGATCATCCGGTCGATGACCACGTCGGCCGGGTGCACTTCGAACTGCTGGCCGGCGGCGGCCGCCGCGGCCCGGTACTCGTTGCGGATCTTGCGGGGCAGGGTGAGGGTCAGCTCGTCCATCAGCTGGAGCACCGGGGCCGGGTAGCCGGCCTGGCTGCTGGCCTGCTCGATGCTGGCCGGCGCGACCCCCTCGGCGAGCAGCGCGATGCCCTCGTTGGTGAAGGTGCCGATGACCCGGCTGGTGAAGAAGCCGCGGCTGTCGTTCACCACGATCGGCGTCTTGCGCAGCCGGCGAACCACGTCGAGCGCACGGCGTACCGTCAGATCGCTTGTCTTCTGGCCCTTGATCACTTCGACCAGAGGCATCTTGTCGACCGGGGAGAAGAAGTGCAGGCCGATGAAGTCGGCCTCGCGGCTGACCCCCTCGGCGAGCAGCGTGATCGGCAGCGTGGAGGTGTTGGAGCAGAGCAGCGCGTCAGGGGCGACGACGCCCTCGATCTCGGCGAACACCTTGTGCTTGAGCGCCGGGTCCTCGAAGACCGCCTCGATCACCAGGTCGGCGCCGGCCAGGTCGGCGATCTGGTCGGTGGCGGTGATCAGGTCGAGGAGGGCCTTGCCCTTCTCCTCGGTGATCCGGCCGCGGGCGACGTCCTTGGCGACCAGCTTCTCCGAGTAGCCCTTGCCGCGCAGCGCGCCGTCCAGGGAGACGTCGCGGAGCACCACCGGCAGGCCGGAGCGGGCCGAGACGTACGCGATGGCGGCGCCCATCATGCCGGCGCCGAGCACGGCGACCTTGGTGATCGGCGGAACGTCGCCGATGTCGCGCTGGCTCACCTCGTTCAGATCGAAGAAGAACGCCTTGATCATGTTCTTCGCGACCGGCCCGGTGACCAGTTCGACGAAGTAGCGCGTCTCGATGACGAACGCGGTGTCGACGTCGACCTGGGCGCCCTCGACGGCGGCGGCCAGGATGTTGCGCGGCGCCGGATAGTTCGCCCCCTTGAGCTGCTTGCGCAGGTTGGCCGGGAAGGCCGGGAGCATCGCGGCCAGCGCCGGCGTCGACGGGGTGCCGCCGGGGATCCGGTAGCCCTTGGTGTCCCAGGGCTGGGCCGCCCCCGGGTTGGCCGCGATCCACTCGCGTGCCGCGGTGATCAGCTGCTCCGGGGTGTCCACGATCTCGTCGACCAGGCCGAGCTGCTTCGCCTTGGGCAGGCGGTGCCGGGTGCCCTTGAGCAGCACCTCCATCAGGGCGGTGGCCAGGCCGAGCAACCGGACGGTACGGACCACGCCGCCCCCGGCCGGCAGCAGCCCGAGCGTGACCTCGGGCAGGCCGATCTCGGTCTTCGGGTTGTTCAGCGCGATCCGCCGGTGGGTGGCGAGCGCGAGTTCCAGGCCGCCGCCGAGGGCCGACCCGTTGATCGCCGCGACGACCGGCCGGCCCAGCGTCTCCAGCCGGCGCAGCTGGCCCTTGACCCGGGTGGACAGGTCGAACACGTCCTGCCCGCGGTCGGCCGGCACCGAGCCGAGCTGGTCCAGGTCGCCGCCGGCGAACCACGAGTTCTTCGCCGACGTGATGATGACGCCGGTGATCTGGTCGCGCTCGGCCTCCAGCCGGGAGACGGTCGCCTCCATGCTCGCCACATACGCGTCGTTCATGGTGTTGGCGCCGCGGCTCGGGTCGTCGAGGGTGAGCACGACGATGCCGTCGTCACCGCGGTCGTAGCGGATGGTCTCGGTCATGGAAAGTGGTCCCCTCAGAGCCGTTCGACGATGGTGGCGATGCCCATGCCGCCGCCGATGCAGAGCGTGGCCAGGCCGTACCGGCCGCCGCGCCGCTCGAGCTCGTCGACGAGGGTGCCGAGGATCATGGCGCCGGTGGCGCCCAGCGGGTGGCCCATCGCGATCGCGCCACCGTTGACGTTGACCTTCTCCGGGTCGAGCTTGAGGTCGTCGATGAAGTGCAGGACGACCGCCGCGAACGCCTCGTTGATCTCGACCAGGTCGAGGTCGTCGACGGTCAGGCCGGCCTTGTCGAGCGCCTTGCGGGCGGCCGGGGCCGGGCCGGTCAGCATGATCGTCGGGTCGGCCCCGCTCAGGGCGGCCGACACGATCCGGGCGCGCGGGGTGAGGCTGGCGCGCTGCCCGGCCCGCTCCGAGCCGATCATCACGAGGGCCGCGCCGTCCACGATGCCGGACGAGTTGCCGGGGCTGTGCACGTGGTTGATCTTCTCGACCCAGTGGTATTTCTGGAGGGCCACGGCGTCGAAGCCGCCCTGGTCGCCGATGACGGCGAAGGAGGCCGGCAGCTTGCCCAGGCTCGCCACCGTGCTGTCCGCGCGGATGTGCTCGTCACGGTCGAGGATCAGCAGGCCGTTGCGGTCGCGGACCGGCACCACCGAGCGGTCGAACCAGCCGTTCTGCCAGGCGCGGGCGGCTTTCTGCTGGGAGCCGACGGCGAACGCGTCGACGTCCTCCCGGCTGAACCCGTCCATCGTGGCGATCAGGTCGGCGCTGATGCCCTGCGGGATGAAGTCGGTGTCGAGCGCGGTCTCCGGGTCCATCGCCCAGGCGCCGCCGTCGGAGCCCATCGGCACCCGCGACATCGACTCGACGCCGCCGGCGAGGACCAGGTCCTCCCAGCCGGAGCGCACCTTCTGTGCGGCGATGTTGACCGCCTCCAGGCCCGAGCCGCAGAAACGGTTGAGCTGGACACCCGACGTCTCGTAGGGCAGCCCGGCCGCGAGCGCCGCGGTCTTGGCGATGTCGGAGCCCTGGTCGCCGAGCGGGGACACCACACCGAGCACGACGTCCTCGATGTCGGCCGGGTCCACCGACGGGAAGCGGCGGCGCAGCTCGTCGATCAGCCCGACCACCAGCGAGATGGGTTTGACCCCGTGCAGGGCTCCGTTCTTCTTTCCCCGGCCGCGCGGTGTGCGCACGGCGTCGTACAGATAGGCCTCGGTCGTCATCGACAGCTCCCCTGCATGCGAATTGCGACTAACTTTTGCCGATGTTTCCGCTAGGTGTCAAGGATACGAAGTCAAAGGTCGGGCGAACCACAGATCACCGTTAGGCTGTGCTCCATGAGCGTCGCCGCGGCCGGCGAACCGGCACCAGCAGAGGTCCGCAAACGCCCCAAGAACCGTAAGTCGCAGCTGGCCCTGGCCGCGGCTGAGATGTTCTGCGACCGCGGTTACCACGGTGTGAGCCTCGACGAGATCGCCACCGCGGTCGGCATCAGCGGCCCGGCCATCTACCGGCACTTCTCCAACAAGTACGCGATGCTGGTGCACGCCACCCGCCAGCTCGTCGAGACCGTGCTGACCGCCACCGACCTGCCTGCCGACGGCGATCCCGGGCAGCGGCTGGACCGGTTGCTCGCGGTGCTGGCCCGGCTCGCCGTCGACCACCGCCGGGTGGCCGGGCTCTACCAGTGGGAGTGGCGCTATCTGGAGCCGGAGCACCGCGAGGAGTTCCTGGCCGAGCTGAGCACGCTCGCCGCGCGACTGGCCGCCCCGCTGCGCGAGCTGCGCCCGGAGCTGACCGGGCGGGACACGTTCGCGCTGGTCCGGGCGGCGCTCAGTGTCTTCGGCAGCCTGGGCACGCACCGGGCGGCGATCGCCCGCGGCCGGGCCGAGCTGGTGCTGCGCCGGGTGGCGTGGGCGGTGCTGCACGACGAGCCGGCCACCCCGGTCTCGCCGATGCCGGAGTACCCGCCGCCGGAGCCGACGGTCGGCGTGACCGCGCGCCGGGAGATCCTGCTGGCCGAGTCGATCAAGCTGTTCCACCGGCACGGTTACCACGCGGTCGGGGTGGAGGACATCGGCCGGGCCGCGGGGATCAACGCGTCAAGCGTCTATCGTTACTTTCCCGGCAAGGCCGACATCCTGGCGGCTGCGTTCTACCGCGCCTCCGAGCGGGTCACCGAGTCCACCGCGGCCGCCCTGGCCGGCGCGACCGGCGACGAGGACGCGCTGCGCCGGATGGCCGAGTCCTACGTGGAGCTCACCTTCGAGCGCAGCGCCCTGGTCGCGGTCTACCTCGCGGAGAACAACAATCTGCCCCAGGCGGACCGGCATGAGCTGCGCAAGATGCAGCGCCTGCACGTCGAGGAGTGGGTGCGCCTGCTCGGCCGGCTGCGCCCCGGGCTGGCCGCACCGGAGGCCCGGGTGCTCGTGCACGCCGGCCTCAACCTGGTCACCGACCTGAGCCGGCTGGTCCGGTTCGACCGCCGCTCGGGCATGGACAAGCACCTCACCAGACTGACTCTGACCGTGCTGAAAGCCTGATGAAACCCTGAGAAAGTTAAGCCGGATTCGCATGGTGTCTTCCCAGGAAGTTAGTGCGCGTTTACAGTCGCGCCATAGCCGTCCGTCTTCGGCTTTCCCAGGAGGCAGCTCATGGATTCCGACATCCAGCAGCGGTGCGCCGATACAGCCCGCGACCTGACGATTCCCGCCCTGCTGCACCGCAACGCCACCGAGTACCCGGACCTGCCCGCGCTCAGCCTGCTCGGCTCGTCCGGCACCCTGACCTGGAAACAGGTGCGCGACGAGGTCGCCGTGCTGTCCCGCGGGCTGGCCGACCTCGGCCTCGGCGCCGGCGACCGCCTGCTGATCATGATGTCCAGCCGTCCCGAGCACTGGCTGATCGACCTGGCCGCGGCGTCGCTCGGGGCGATCCCGTCCACCGTCTACGCCACCCTCTCCACCGACCAGCTGCGCTACCTGGCCCGGCACTCCAAGGCCGGGGTCGTCGTGCTGGAGGACGAGGCGGCGCTGGACCGCTGGCGGCCGATCCTCGACGACCTGCCGGAGATCCGCCGGGTGGTGGTGATCGACCGGGCCGCCGACGACCCGGACGGCCGGGTCATCACGCTGCGGCACGTCAGCATCCGCGGCGCCGCAGCGCACCAGGCCGACCCGGAGGCTTTCGAGAAGACCTGGCGGGAGGTACGGCCGGAGCAGCCCGTGACACTGCTGTACACCTCCGGCACCACCGGTGACCCGAAGGGTGTCGTCCTCACCCACCACAACGTGCTCTACCAGTGCGTCGTCATGGCGAACACGATCGACACCCCGGATCACGCCGCCTCCCTGGCGTACCTTCCGCTCGCGCACATCGCCGAACGGGTCCTCGGCGTCTACAACCCGATCTACCGGGCCGGACACGTCACCATCTGCCCCGACCCGACCCAGCTGCTGGCCGGCCTGGTCCGGGTCCGGCCGGTGTCGTTCTTCGGCGTGCCCCGGATCTGGGAGAAGATGGTCGCCGGCGTGCAGGGACAGCTCGCCACCGCCGAGCCACCGGTGCAGGCCGCGGTCGAGGCCGCCCGCGCGGTGGCCACCGAGGTCTACCGGCTGCGCGAGGCCGGCCAGCCGATCCCGGACGAGCTGGCCGCCCGGCACGCCGCCCTGGACGCGCAGGTGCTCAAACCGCTGCGCGCCAGACTCGGCATGGACAACATGCTGTGGGCCGGCAGCGGCGCCGCGCCCATCCCGGTCGCGGTGCTGCTCTACCTGGCGAGCATCGGGATCGACGTGCTCGAGGTGTGGGGCATGACCGAGACCACCGGCACGGCCACGATCAACACGCCGGAGAGCTTCCGTACCGGCTCGGTCGGGCAGCCCAACGGCGGCATGGAGATCAAACTGGCCGAGGACGGCGAGATCCTGGTCCGCGGGCCGCTGGTCAGCGCCGGATACCTGCGCGCCGACGGCGGGATCGAGCCGATCACCGACGGCGACGGCTGGCTGGCCACCGGTGACGTCGGGGTGCTCGACGACGCCGGGTTCCTGACCATCACCGACCGCAAGAAGGAACTCATCATCAACTCGAGCGGGAAGAACATCTCACCCGCCCAGATCGAGAACCTGCTGCGGGCGCACCCGCTCATCGCCCAGGCTGTCGCGGTGGGTGACCGGCGGCCGTACGTCACCGCCCTGATCGTCCTCGACGAGGAGATCACGCCGCTGTGGGCGCGCTCCAAGGGGCTGCCCGCCACCACCGTCGCCGAACTGGCCGACGACCCGGTGCTGCGGGCCGAGATCGACGCCGCGGTGGCCGCCGCCAACGCCAAGCTGTCCCGGCCGGAGCAGGTCAAGACGTATCGGGTGCTGGCCCGTGGCTGGAGCCCGGAGTCAGGCGAGCTGACCCCGACGCTGAAACTGCGGCGCCGGATCATCCAGGACCGCTACGCGGACGAGATCGGCGCCCTCTACAGCTGAGACGGGCACCGGCCGGAACCCCGTGCGGGTTCCGGCCGGGCGGCCGGCATCAGTAGCAGAACTCGTCGAACCCGTCGGCGTAGCCGCGTTCCCAGCCCTTGTCGTAGCCGCGCATGTAGTCCGACTCACTCTGGCTGTGCAGCTTGAACATGGACTTGTGCGAGTCTTCACACTCGTCCCGGGCCTCACGCCAGCCGTCCCTGCGGCCGTCCCGGTAACCCTTCCGGAAGGCCTGACTCGGCCACGGATCACTCGGCGTCACGGTCTGCGTGGTCGGCGCGGGCGCCGCGACGGCCGGTGCGGTGACTCCGACGACCGCGGTGCCGGCCATGAAGAGCGTTCCGGCAGCGAGGGCGCAGCTCTTGCGAAGGTTCATTGTTCTTTCCTCCCCGTTGTTTCCGGGGCCGCCGGTTTGGCGTCCCCGGCGGTTCAAAAGCTACGCGCGGCCCGCCGACGGGTCAGGAGAACCCGGCCCGGTGGCCCATTCGGCCCCGCAGAATCCGCCGTTCAGCCGACCAGGCCCTGTGTGCTGAGTCATGTTTTCGCAGCTCACCGGCCGTTCGGCTGACCTCACTCAGGCGCGCTTGCGGCAAGATCCGTGCGGTCACGAACGCGTCGGAAGTGGGTGCCGCCTTGAAACGCCGTCAGCTGCTGTCCCTGCTGGCCCTCACCGGCATGGCGGGCTGCGGCACCTCCCCGGCGCGGTCCGGGACGCCGTCGCCGGCCGGGACGTTGCCGGCCGCGACCGAACGGCTCGGCACTGCGCTCACGGCTACCGCACCACCGCCGTCCGCATCGCCGTCGGCTTCCCCGTCACCGTCACCGTCCGCGACCGACGAGCCCGGCGTCATGCTCGGCTCCTACCTCGCGCTGGGCGGGAAGACCCTGCGGCAGAGCCTCGCCCTGCGCCGCGGCCAGCTCGACCGCGAACAGCGGATCGTGCACCGGTTCTACCCGTGGGACGGCTACGTGCCCACCAGCGAACCCGACGTCGCCCGCAGCAGCCTGCTGATGGTCTCCTGGCACGGCGCCCCGTGGGCCGGGATCCTCGACGGCGGCTCGGACGCGACCATCCGCTCGGTGGCCCGCCGGCTCAAGGGCATGAACCGCCCGATCCTGCTGCGCTGGGGCTGGGAGATGAACGGCGACTGGTTCGAGTGGTCCGGCGCGGCCAACGGCCGGAACCCGGCCGGCTACGTGCGCGTGTGGCGCCGCCTGCGGGAGATCTTCGCCGACCAGGGGGCCACCAACGTGTCCTGGATCTGGAGCCCCAACTGGAACTCGTCCCCGGCCGAGTCGTGGAACCAGGTGCAGCGCTACTACCCGGGTGACGAGCACGTCGACTGGGTGGGCATCTCCGGCTACAACTTCTACGGCGAGTCACCGTCCACACTGTTCGGTCCGGTGACCGGCCGTTACGGTGGCCGCAAGCCGATCATCCTGAGCGAGACCGCCGCGGTCCAGGACAAGGCCCGCTACATCAAGCGCCTGCACACCTGGGTCGCGGACACCCCGGCGGTCCGCGCGGTCGTCTGGTTCGACACCGACATCCAGGAGGGCACCGACCACAACTTCCGGTTCGACACCGACCCGTCCGCCCTGGCCGCCTACCGCGCCATGGCCCAGGACCCCCACTTCAATGCCTGAAAATGGCGAGCGCCCGGGTGGGGTCGGCGGGCAGACTGCCGGGCATGCCTTTTGACGATGTCGCGGGCCTCTCCACAGCCTGGGCGGCTGGGGCGAAGGTCAAGTTCTTGTATTTCTGGAAGCACGATCGCGAGCGGGACGGGAGTGTCGGCGCCGGGTGCCTGAGCCAGTGGTGGCCGGGGCGGTTCGAGGTGGACGGGCACACGTTCGCGACTGCTGAGCATTACATGATGTGGCGTAAGGCGGTGCTGTTCGGCGACGACGTGATGGCCGGGCGCATCCTGACCGCGTCGCATCCGCATCAGGCCAAACGGTTCGGTGGACTCGTGTCCGGCTTCGATCAGACCGTGTGGAACGCGCACCGCACGCCGATCGTGGTCGCCGGCAACCTGGCGAAGTTCCGGCAGGACCCGGCGCTGGCGGAGTACCTGCTGACCACGGGACGGCGGGTGCTGGTCGAGGCCAGTCCGCTCGACCGGATCTGGGGCATCGGGCTGACCGCGGACGATCCGCGCGCGGGTGACCCGTACCGCTGGAGGGGTTTGAATCTCCTGGGTTTCGCTCTGATGCGGGTCCGGGCGGAGCTGGCGGGGACCGTGGCCGGCCCCCGCCGCTCGTCAGGTCAGTAGACCTCCAGTCCGATCGAGAAGCCGTCCGGGTCGAAGGCGTTCGAGTCGTACGCCCACGGGCTGAAGCCACCGCCGTCGTAGAGCCACGGCGTGTACTGGCGGTAGCCGTTCTGGTCGCGTCCGCCGAGGTCGACGGTCTTGATGGAGACCCGCAGGTCGTAGAGGTCGATGGCGGCCGGCATGGTCCGCGTCTCCAGGCAGACCCGCACCCGGTCGGGGTCGAAGTAGTTGGTGTCGAACGCGTCGGGGCTCATGCTGCCGCCCTGGCTCGCCCACGCCGTCCACTGGACCGGGCCGGTCTCGGTGTTGTTGCGGTCGGTCACCTGGATGCCCAGCCGGATGTCCCGGTCGCCGAGCTTGCCGCGCGCGGCGGGCATGAGCAGAACCCGGGCGCCGTCGGGGTCGAAGGCGTTCGGGTCGCCGGCCCAGTCGGAGCAGCCGCCGCCGAACGTGGCGAACGGCGTCACCTGCATCTGGCCGACCTCGTGACCGTTGTCGATCAGCTGGATGCCGATCTGGAAGTTCGGCAGATCGGAGACGGCGGCCGCCGGTGCCGCCCCGGCGAAGACCAGAGCACCGGTCGCCGCGAGCGCCGCCAGCGTACGAAAGAGTCGCATCGTGTGTCCCTCCTGGACATCGGTTGACCGGAAGGACGGTAGGAACCGGCTCTGGTCAGCGACTGGACTCCGGCGGGACGGCACTGGACAGCCCACGCAGGGCGCGTTCCCGCTGGTGGTGGTCGCCGATCTCGGTGGACAGGGCGAGCGCCGACTCGTGGTGGGCCCGGGCCGGCGCCACGTGCCCGGCGGCGGCCAGCGCCTCGCCGAGGCTGTTGCCGGCGTCCGCCTCGCCCGCCCGTTCACCGAGGCGGCTGAACGTGACGAGCGCCTGCCGCAGCAGGTCGATCGCGGTGTCGTGGTCGCCGCCGCCGAGCCGGGCCAGGCCGAGGGCGTTCAGCGCGTAGCCCTCGCCGCCGGGCTCGTTGTTGCCGCGGCACAGGGTCAGCGCGGTGCCGGACAGGGCGGCGGCCCGCTCGTGCTCGCCGTGTTGCAGGGCGATGTGGGCCAGGCTGATCAGCGCGTACGCCTCCCCGACGGCGTCGCCGATGCGCCGGTTGATGACCACTGCCGCGCCCAGCCGGCCGGCCGCCTCGTCCGGGCGGCCCTGTCGGAGCAGCACCTGGCCCAGGTTGCCGAGGGCACGGGCCTCCCCGGTGGCGTCGCCGGCGGTCCGGCACAGGTCGATCGCCGCACCCAGCAGGCCGGCCGCCTCGGCGTAGCGGCCCTGCCGTTCGTGCAGGTGGCCGAGGTTGCCGAGAGCCCGGGCGCGGGCCGCCGGGTCGGTGGTGGCCGCGGCGGCCCGGCGCAGCCGCAGCTCGGCCTCCGGGTAGCGGCCCTGCTGGGCGAGGATCACCGCGAAATTGGTCTCCAGGTTCGCCTCCTGCCGGGGGTCGCCGAGCCGGGCGGCGGCCCGCAGCGCGTGCGTGTGCAGGGTGGCCGCCTCGTCGTGGTGCCCGCCCGCCTCCACGTAGCGCAGCAGCACCAGGGTGAGGGCGGTGGTGTGTTCGGGGCGGCCGTGGCGTTCGGCGTGCACGGCGGTGGCGACCAGGTTGGCGCGTTCGGCGTCCAGCCAGGCCAGGCTACGGGCGGCGGTGTCCAGCAGCGGTCCGGGGCGGTCGGCGGCGGGGGTGTCGACGAGGCGGCGGCGTTCGGCCGGGTACATGGTCTCGGCGGCGGCCTGCGCGGTGAGCCGGTAGTAGCGCAGCAGCCGGTCCAGGGCGTGCTCCGACTCGTCGTCGGTGGCGGCGAGCCGGGCGGCGTACGCCTGGAGCAGGTCGTGCAGCACGAACCTGTCGTTCTCGGTGCGCCGGATCAGGTGGGCGCGGGTGAGGACGTCGACGGCCGGGCCGGTGTCGCCACCGAGGGCGGTCAGGGCGTGGATGTCGATGTCCGGGCCGGGGTGCACGCCGAGCAGCCGGAAGAGCCGGGCCGCGGGCGGGGGCAGGTGGCCGTACGACCAGGAGAGCACCACCCCGACGTCGGTCTGCGGGTCGCCGCCGGTGGCCAGCAGGTCGAGCCGCCGGTGCCGATCGGACAGTTCGCCGACCAGGTCGGACAGCGGGACGCCGCGCATCAGGGCCAGCTCGGCGGCGATCCGCAGGGCGAGCGGGAGACGGGCGCACTGGACGGCGAGCGCGGCCACCGCCGCCGCGTCGCCGGGGTGGGCCCGCAGCAGCCGCCCGACCAGGGCGATCGCGTCGGCCAGCGGCAGCAGGTCCAGTTCGAGACGGTCGGCGCCCTGCCCGGCGACCAGCCCGGCGAGCGAGTCGCGGCTGGTCACCAGCACGACGCAGGCGCCGGCGCCGGGCAGCAGCGGGCGGACCTGCTCGACGGTGGCGGCGTTGTCGAGCAGCAGCAGCATCCGCCGGCCGGCGAGCAGGCTGCGCAGCCGGGCCGACCGTTCGTCGAGGCCGGGCGGGATCTGGTCGGCGGCCAGGCCGAGCGAGCGCAGCATGCCGGCCAGCGCGTCACCCGCCGCGACCGGCTGCTCCGGATGGTATCCGCGCAGGTCAGCGTAGAGTTGCCCGTCCGGGAAGCGGTCCCGCGCGCGGTGCCCCCAGCGCACCGCGAGGCTGGTCTTGCCGACCCCGGCCGCCCCGGAGATCACCACGATTCGTTGGTCGCCGTCGATGATCAGGTCCAGATTGGACATTTCGGCCTCTCGGCCGGTGAAACCTGCGATTTCTCCAGGCAGTTCGGCCGGCGGCGGCGCCGTTCGCGCCTTCGGCGAAGGAGGGGGTACGGCCACTCCCGGCCCGGCCGGAGCGGACAACGGCAGGCCGCCCCGGTCCTCGGCGAGCAGCTTCTCGTGTGCCGTGGCCAGCTCCGGCCCCGGATCCACGCCGAGTTCTTCGGCCAGTCGTGCCCGTACCGCGTGATAGGTCTCGAAGGCCTCGGCCCGCCGTCCCGCCGCACGCAGGGCCTCGATGAGCCGCGCCTGTCCGGCCTCGTCGAGTGGCCGCGCCGCGGCAGCCTCGGCGAGTAGCCGGACCGCCCGTTCGGTGTGCCCGTCGGCGAGCATCACCGCCGCATATCTGGTGAGCGCCGCCCGCCGTTCCTCGCCGAGCGCGATGACCGCCGGATGCCGTCCGAGCACCGGAACGTCGGCGAACGCCTCGCCGTGCGGCCAGACCCGCAGCGCCGCGTCGAGCCGCCGGTCGTCGTGGTCCTGTCCGGCCTGCCGGACCAGCCGCCGGAACTCGAAGAGGTCGACGCCGCCCGGCGTGCCGGCGAACCGGTACCCGTCCCCGGCCAGCGGAATCACCTCGCTGGCCGACCGGGCGGCCCGGTCCGGTTCGAGCGCCCGCCGCAGGTGTTTGACCCGGGTCTGCAGGACGTTGACGGCGCTGTCCGGCGGCTCGTCGTCCCACAGGGCGTGCACGAGCGCGGCCCGGCTGACCGGTTGCCCGCCGGCCAGGATCAGCAGCCCGAGCACGGCCCGCTGCCCGGCCGGCCCGAGGTCGGCGGGTTCGCCGTCGACCCAGGCCCGGGTCAGCCCGAGAACCTGTATCCGCAGCACCAGTCCCCATCCAGTCGAAATCCAGTGACAGTCGTCAGTGTCTGGTGTCGAGGATGGAGAGCACTGACGCAGGGGGAAAGAGAATGTCGCGAATCTTCCGATCGTTGCTGGGTGTGGCCGCGGTGCTGCCGGCCCCGGTCACCGGGTCCGCGGACGGGTGCGCGGTGGGCTACTCGTGGCGGCAGGTGGACGCGTCCGTGCATCAGGCGGCGCTGGCCATCAAGAACACCGGCGCCGACACGCTCAAGGGGTGGACGCTGCGGTTCACGCTTCCGGCGAGCCAGAAGATCCTTCTGGTCAAGGGGGCCTCGCTGGAGAGCCCGGCGGGTTCGGTGGTGGCACACGACATCGTGGTGAACGCGATCGTCGAGCCCGGCGGAACGGTTGCCGTCTCCTATCAGGCGACCGGCGCCGGCGGCACGGCGAGCGGTTTCAGCGTCAACGGGATCCCGTGCGCCTGAACGAGCCGGGGTGCGGACATGAAACACCGGGCGCCCCCGTTCAGGACGCCCGGTGTGATCATCGGACGGGTCAGCCGCCCAGCGAGGTGGCCGCCGCGCGGATGGCCGAGGAGAAGTAGCTGACCTGGGTGTAGACGCCGGGCTTGTTGGCGCGGGCGCAGCCCTCACCCCAGCTGACGATGCCGACCTGGACCCAGCCGGACGCGCCCTGGCGGAACATCGGGCCGCCGGAGTCGCCCTGGCAGGTGTCGACGCCACCGGCGGTGTAGCCGGCGCAGATCTCCTCGGCGGCGATCACGTCGCCGCCGTACATGGCGCTGGAGTTGCAGGTGGTGTCGCTGACGAACGGCACGGTCGCCTTGAGCAGGTAACGCTGCTGCGCGCCGCCCTCGCTGGCCGAGCCCCAGCCGGCGATGGTGAAGGTGCCGCTGTCGTACGCCGTGGACGTCACGATCGGCAGGGTGCTGATGTTGGTGCCGGAGACCGGGCTGGCCAGGCGGATCAGTGCCCAGTCGTCGCCGTTGCCGTTGTAGCCGGGGGCCCGGTAGACGTAGTTCGACCTACGGGTGACCCGGCTGCTCGACTGGAGGTCGACCACACCGAACGTGGCGGTGATCGAGGTGTTGGTGCCCGTGCCGCTGACGCAGTGCGCCGCGGTCAGGACGAGGGTGGAGCTGTAGAGGGCCCCGCCACAGCCCATCGAGAGCCGGACCATGAACGGGAACTCGCCGAGCGCCGCGCGGCTGCCTCCGACGACGTACGGGACGACCGGGTCGTCGGCGGCCTGAGCCGGGCTGGGGGACATGGTGGCGGCGGTGACGACCGCGGCCAACATCGCCAGAAGGGTTCGCCATCTGCGCATCTCGGTTCTCCTCTTGTCTGGGGGTGAACCGAGCATTGCATCGACGTTCATAGATATAAACATCCCGAGTCGCTTATATCGTGTGCAGGTGACCTACTCTCCGGTTCCCGAGTTGAACCTGCTGAAGGCGTTCCAGGACGAGCACGGCTACGAGTCGTACTCGGAGTGTTTCGGCCTCGATGACTGGAACGACGTGTCCGGCCTGACCGCCGGCTGGTCGAAGGACCCGGCGTTCCTGGCCCGGCTGAAACCGTTCGCCCGGGCCACCGGCGGCGGCTCGTTCTACGCGCTCTGGGAGGCCGGCGACGGCACGCTACCGGTGGTCGTCTTCGGTGACGAGGGCGGCGAGCACGTGGTCGCCCGCGATGTCCGCGAGCTGTTCCGGCTGCTCACCTTCGACACCGAGCCGACCGTCGACCACGACGAGGTGTACTTCTACCGGTCCGCGGACGCCGAGCACACGGCCGCCCACGACGAGTTCGTGGCCTGGCTGGCAACGCAGTTCGGCCTGGCGGCCACCGACGACCCGGACGGGATCGTCGGCGCCGCGCAGGCCGAGTACGGCGAGCGTTTCACCGCCTGGAAGAGCGCCTACCTGGACTAGGCGCAGTAGGTCGCCTGCTTGCCGATGACCTTGTACGGGCAGTCCGCGGCCTCGGCCACCATGAGCGCGGCCGTCCGGTTGCGGGCCGTCTCGGTCGGGATCACGCTGGCCGGCGGGTAGAAGCCGCCGCCGCCCGAGCTGCCCGGGTAGAGCTCGAAGGTGAAGGCGAAGATCTTGTGCACGCCCCACAGCCAGTCGAGCGAGTCGCCGTCGGTGATGTAGAGGTCGCTGGACTGCTGCGGGGTGTAGCCGTTGGTCGCCGCCAGCTGCCGGCCCAGGGTGGCGAAGGTGTTGGCCTGGTCGGCGTTCATGCCGGTCGCGGTGTTCGCGGTGGTGTGCCCGTACGGCCACAGCACCAGCTTCGAGTACGAGTGGAAGTCGATCGCCGCCTTGATCTGCTGGACGCCACCGACCACCCGGCTGTTCACGAAGTCCCGGATCGCGCGGACCTCAGGTGTGGAGAACGCTGACGGCCCGCGATAGGTGGCCGACGACGTGCTGCCCGACGACCCGCCGCAGCAGCCCCAGTTGTAGCCGTAGTTACGGTTCGGGTCGGTGCCGACATAGCTGGAGCCGCTGTTGGGCTGCCGGTTCTTGCGCCAGGATCGGTAGCTGCCGGAGGCGATGTCGTACTCGACGCCGTCCGGGTTCACCATCGGCACGATCCAGAGCTCGCGGGTGTCGACGATGTTCTTGACCCGGGTGTCCGTCGCGTACGTCTTGGTGAACTGCCCGAGCAGGTAGAGCGCCTGCTCCACGGTCAGGTGCTCACGGGCGTGGTGGTTGGCGTCGTACAGGACCTCGGGCTCGGCCTCGTCGGTGCCGACGTTGTCGGAGATCTTGACCGCCACGATGTCGCGGCCCTCGTACGACTTGCCGATCACCCGCTTGCTGGCGATCGCCGGGTAGGCGGCGACCACGGCGTTGACCTCGGCGATCGTCTCGGCGTAGTTGTGGTACGCCGCGTCCGCGGCGGGGAAGTCGAAGGTCTGGAGCACCGGCTCGACCTTGAAGCCGAGCTTCTGCAGCCTGGTCACCTCGCCCGTGGTCGCGGTGACGGTTGCGACGCCGTGCTCGAAGTCCTCGATGGCGACGCCGGTACCGGCGATGGCGTTGCGCTGGCTCAGCGTGCGGACGTCGTAGATCTCGTACTCACCGGGCGGAGCGGGCTCGGCGACGGCTTCCGCACCGGCGGGGGAGGATGCGGAGATGGCCGCGGCCGCGCAGAACGTGACCGCGGCGAGCGCCGCGAGGGACCGTCGTCTCATGAACGACCTCCGGATCTGGGGAATGGTGCTCACAGCAAACCCCCAGGCATCGACGGCCAGCAATGCATCAGGTCATGTCAATATGCCCCTGACCCTGACGTGATGACCGCCGGAACTCAGCCGGAAGGTCATCGGGTGGGGGTGGTGCGCCCAGGTCGGACGGCTGATAGCCGGAAGGGTATCCGGGGTAGGTGTGGTTGCGCTTGGGTTTGCCCAGCACCGACTCCCGGCGCGCGGGAAAGAGCCGCAACGCCCGGGCGCGGCTTTTCAGACCGGCCGTGGCCAGACTGCCGACCCAGCCGGGCGCCGGGTCGAACCCGAAGGCGCTCAGCATCCGTTCGTCGAGCATGCCCCGGACCCCGAGTCGCACGGCGGGCCGGACGACCCGGGGGAACCAGGCGGCGAACAGCTCGACGGTGTATTGCCCGATTTGCCGATTTGTATCCGAATAAACGAAATACTGCTCTTCGTAGTTGACCTTGAACGCGTGGAACGAATCGTAAATGTCCGGAATGTTCCGGATGCCCATTCGGGCGCCGACCGCGCGGTAGTAGTGGAACGCCGCCAGCTTCTCGTTCTCGTGTAGCGGCCGCCACCCGTAGAGCGCGAGCCAGTCGATCGGGTCGTAGATGAAAGTCGACAAAACGTACAGCATGTCGTCGTTGCTGATGGCGTACCGGCCGTGGGCGCGATTTACGACCTTCAATGCCTCCCGGCCCCGCTCCGAGTCGTACCCGTGCGCGGCCATCTCGGCCATCAGCAGCGCGGTGTCGTCGTAACGCCGTTGCGGCCGGTCCCGGAACTCCCCGGTCGCCGCCAGCAGCTTCGAGATGCTCGGCACGCAGTACGTCCGGAACAGCGCGAACTCCAGCGCCCGCGTGTAGTCCCAGGGGAACTCCTGGCCCGACGAGATCTGGTAGATCTCCAGGTGGTCCTTCTCCGGATCGAGCGCCGCGATCCGGTCCCGCAGCTCGTAACGGCCCATCTCAGCTGATCAGCTCCTTCACCTTGGACAGCAGGCGCTGCGGGTCGGCGTCGATCGGCGTCACGTTCAGCACGGTCACGCCGGCCTCCCGGAACGCGGCGATCCGGTCCCGCACGTACGACTCCGGGCCGATCAGGCTGCTCAGCTCCAGCAGCTCGGCGGGCACCGCGGCGGCGGCCTCCTTCTTGCGCCCGGACAGGTACAGCTCCTGGATGAGGTCGGCCTCCTTCTCGAACCCGTACCGGCTGACCACGTCGTGGTAGAAGTTGCGGCCCTTCGCGCCCATGCCGCCGACATACAGGGCGATCAGCGGGCGGGCCAGGTCACGCAACCCGAGGACGTCGTCGCCGATCGCGACCGGGCCGCCGGCGACGATCTCCAGCGGGGCCAGCGCGGTGTCGCGTTTCGAGAAGCCGGCCGTCAACGAGGCGCCCCACACGTCGGCGGCGCGCTCCGGCACGTACAGGAACGGCAGCCAGCCGTCGGCCACCTCAGCTGTCATGCGGACGTTGGCCCCGCCCAGCGCCGCCACGTAGACGGGAATCGAGTCCCGTACCGGATGGGTCAGGATCTTGAGGGGTTTGCCCAGGCCGGTGCCCTGCCCCTCGGGCAGCGGGAGTTGGTAGAGGCCGTCGTGGGTGACCACCTCGCGCCGCCAGATCGACCGGCAGATCTCGATGATCTCGCGGGTCCGGCCGATCGGCTTGTCGTAGGCGACCCCGTGCCAGCCCTCGATCACCTGCGGTCCGGACGCGCCCAGCCCGAGGATCGCCCGGCCGCCGGACATCGCGTCCAGCCCGGCCGCGGTCTGCGCGAGCAGCGCCGGAGTGCGCGAATAGATCGGCAGGATCGCCGAGCCGATCTGCACCCGCTCGGTCTTGGCGGCCAGATAGCCCATGATCGTGGGGG
This sequence comes from Actinoplanes sp. NPDC026670, assembly GCF_040638175.1. Taxonomy (NCBI): domain Bacteria; kingdom Bacillati; phylum Actinomycetota; class Actinomycetes; order Micromonosporales; family Micromonosporaceae; genus Actinoplanes; species Actinoplanes sp. NPDC026670. The sequence continues at coordinate 36,366 of NZ_JBEZXU010000037.1, read as the reverse complement.
CGTCGAAGCCGTACGCCTCGGCCACCCAGAGCACGTCGAGCCCGGCGTCCTCCCATCCGGCTACCGTGTCGGCGGTCGCCCGTGGATCTCCGGCATACATCAGCGTCGTTGCGAGGCGCATCGGTCACCTTTCCTCTTTTTTGATATTTGATACGGTGACGGCCCATAAAGCGAGAGGTGAGGGCTTTGCTTTCGGAGGAGGTCGCCGGCGCCCTGCGCGGCCGGATCATGTCCGGCGAGCTCCGCCCGGGCGCGCGCATCCGGCTCGAAGAGGTGGCCGCCGGCCTCGGCGTGAGCATCACCCCGGTCCGCGAGGCGCTGCTCACCCTGCGCGGCGAGGACATGGTCGAGCTCGAACCCCGCAAGGGGTACGTGGTGGCCCCGCTCGCCCGGCAGGACATCCTCGACGTGTTCCAGCTCCAGGGCGACATCGCCGGCGAGCTGGCCGCCCGGGTCGCCGGCGGGATCAGCGAGGCCCAGCTGGCCGAGCTGCGAGTGGCGCACAGCAAGGTGGCCCGCGCGCGGAAGGCCGCCGACGTGGAGACGTATGAATACGAGTTCCACCGGGCGGTCAACCGGATGGCCCGTTCGCGCAAGCTCAGCTGGTTCCTGCACACCGCCACCCGCTACACCCCGGCCCGGGTCTATTCGGCCGACCCGGGCTGGCGTGAGGGCATGCGCGCTGATCACGAGGCTGTGCTCGCCGCCTTCGCCGAGGCCGACGCGGACGCCGCCCGCACGGCGATGACCAGGCACTTCACCGATGGGGCGGAGCGCCTGGTCAAGCATCTCGACGACCTGGGCATCTGGGACTCCTGAGCCTTGGCCTTACCGCCCGTGCCTTACCTCCCGTGCCCTCATCGGGCCCGTGTCTTCACCGCCCGTGCCGGAAGTGGAACAGCTTCAGCGCCCGCTGCATCACCTTCGGGTCCCGGTCCAGCCGCATCAGGTCCATCGGCGCGGCGAACCGCTGCCGGGTGACGGCCTGGGCTCGGGAGAACTCGCGCAGCCCGTCCGCCCCGTGGATCCGCCCGAACCCGGAGTCACCGACCCCGCCGAACGGCAGTGACGGCACACCGGCGAACCCGAGGACGGCGTTGACCGAGGCCGCGCCGGTGCGCAGCTTCCGGGCGATCCCGGTGGCCCGGTGCGAGTCCTTGGAGAAGATCGAAGCGGCAAGCCCGTATTTAGATGCATTTGTCAGGCGAATCGCCTCGCCGATGTCGTCCACCGGGTTGACCACGAGCGTCGGCCCGAACGTTTCCTCGGTGACCGCGATGCTGTCCTCGGGCACCTCGGCGAGGACGACCGGCGCGACCGTCGAGTCGGTGATCGACGACGGCCCGCCGACCACGGCCCGGCCGCCCCTCGAGACGGCGTCCTCCACGTGCGCCCGCACGATCGCGGGTTGCTCCGGAGTCGTCATCGTCTGCTCGCCCACTGCCAGCGCGCTCAGCCTCAACAGGAACTCCGGGTAGACCGAACGCTCCACATAGACCCGCTCCACACCCGCGCACGTCTGCCCCGCGTTGCCGAACCCGCCGAACGCCGCCGCCCGCGCCGCCGCGTCCAGATCCGCGTCCGCCGCCACGATCATCGCGTCCTTGCCGCCACCCTCCACGACCAGCGGGGTCAACGTCTCCGCGCAGGTGGCCATCACCTTGCGCGCGGTCGCCGCCGACCCGGTGAACGCGACCTTGTCCACGCCCGACCAGGTCAGCTCCGCGCCGACCGACCCGTCCCCGAGAACCGCCTGCAGCACCGGCTCACCCGGAACCGCTGCCGCCCACGCGTCGGCCAGCCACGCCCCGGTGCGCGGGGTGTGCTCGCTCGGCTTGAACACCACGGCGTTGCCGGCGGCCAGCGCGTAGGACACCGAGCCCAGCGGCGTGTAGACCGGATAGTTCCACGGCCCGATCACCCCGATCACGCCGAGCGGCAGATACTCCAGGGTCGCGACATGGTTGGCGGCCAGCATCCCGCTCGGCACCTTGTGCCGGCCCAGCACCTTCCCGGCGTGGCGGGCGGCCCAGTCCAGGTGCTCGACCGCGAGCATCACCTCGAGCGCGGCGTCGTCCTGCGGTTTGCCGGTCTCCTCGGCGATCAGCGCCGACAACTCCCCGATGTGCCGTGCGATGTGCCGCTTCCAGGCCAGGAGACGGCTGCGGCGTTCGTTATGGCTGAGCCCGCCCCACCAGCGTGCGGCCGACCGGGCTTTCTCGACTGTTGCCTGAACCTCGGTCATCGTTGCTCCCGGGCTAAGATTTGATATTTGATATGTTACGGTCGCTGTCAACATGGCGATTCACCTGCGCATACTCTCGAAGGGTGACGAAATGAGCATCGATCTCAGCGACGAACAGAAGGCGTTCACCGAGGCTGTCGACGACTTCTGCCGCCGCGAGGCCGGCACCCGCGAGCAGCGCGGCGACAGCCCGCACCACCCCGGCCTGTACCGCAGGATGGCCGACCTCGGCTGGCTCGGCGTCACGGTTCCCGAGGAATACGGCGGCTCCGGCGCCGGCATGCTCGACACCTGCCTGTTCCTGGAACACGTCGCCTACGGCCAGGCCCCGGTCGGCGGTTTCACCACCAGCGCGATCGTCGCCGCCGCCGTGCAGCGGTCCGGGTCCGGCGAGCAGAAGAAGACAGTCCTCGGCGGCCTCGTCAACGGCCGGGTCTACGCGATCGCCATGTCCGAGCCCGAAGCCGGCTCCGACGTCGCCAACCTGTCCTGCCGGGCGGTCCGCACCGACGACGGCTGGATCGTGAACGGCCAGAAGACATGGTGCTCCAACGCCCACATCGCCGACGCGATCCTGCTCGTCGCCCGTACCTCCGGCAGCCCCGGCGAACACGCCGGCCTCACCATGCTGCTGGTCCCCGCCGACGCCGAGGGCCTGCGGATCAGCGGCATCGAGACGATGGGCGGTAAAGAGGTCAACGACCTGTACTTCACGGATGTACATCTGCACGAAGACGCCGTCGTCGGCAATGTTGACCAGGGCTGGCAACAATTGATGGCCGGTCTCAATGTTGAGCGCCTGATTCTGGCCGCGTTGATGCTGGGCACCGCCCAGCGCGCCTTCGACGACGCCCTCGACTTCATCAAGCAGCGCAAACAGTTCGGCCGCCCGGTCGGCTCCTTCCAGGCGCTACGCCACCGCGTCGCCGACCTGGCCACCGAGATCGAATGCTGCCGCCTGCTCGTCCACCGGGTCGCCACCCTCGCCGACCGCGACCCGCACAAGGTCCTCCCGCGCGAGAGCAGCATGGTCAAACTCAAGACCACCGAGGTCGCCCGCCAGGTCGCGCTGGCCGGCATGCAGATGATGGGCGGCTACGGCTACGCCACCGAATACGACATGGAACGCCACGTCCGAGCCACCCTCGTCTCGACGATCTACGGCGGCACCAGCGAAATCCAACGGGACATAATCGGAAAAACCTACGGACTCTGATCTCGTACGGCCACCGCTCGCCAACCGCAACGAAAGCCGTCCCGTGACCTACCCGGCGACGTCTCCGGCACCCGGCCCGCAGCGCCCGCTGCGGGCCGAATGCGGTGGTCACCGGCCAGGTAGTCTCCACCCATGCTGATCATCGGGAACGTCCTGGCCGCCATCGTGGCACTGATCCACGTCTACATCGCGGTCCTGGAGATGTTCCTCTGGACCAAGCCGCAGGGCCGCAAGGCGTTCGGATTCACCCCCGAGTTCGCCGAGCAGACCAAGGTGCTGGGCCTCAACCAGGGCCTGTACAACGGTTTCCTGGCCGCCGGCCTGTTCTGGGGCCTGCTGGGCGGAGGCTTCGCCGTCATCGTCTTCTTCCTGATCTGCGTGGCGATCGCCGGCATCGTGGGCGCCCTGACCGCCAGCCGCCGGATCATCTACATCCAGACCGTCCCCGCAGTCCTGGCCCTGATCCCCACCATCTTGGCCCACTGACCGCCCACCGGCGTCCAGCGCACCCCGGCGCGGTCCCGGCCAAGACCGCGAGCCGTCGCTCACCGCTGGAATGCCGGCGGTTTTACCGTGCTGAGCGACGGCCGAGACCGCGAGCCGTCGCTCACCGCTGGAATGCCAGCGGTTTTACCGTGCTGAGCGACGGCCGAGACCGCGAGCCGTCGTTCACCGCGGGAATGCCGGCGGTATTACCGTGCTGAGCGACGGCTGGCGGGGTCCGCGGTTTGTGTGCGGCGGCGGACTCGGCGTTCGGTAATGAGCTTTACATCGTCCGGCGTTGATTGGTTGGATCCCCTGGTCTGATGTGGATCACGGGGAGGCCGAACATGGCTGTTGTTTCTGTCCGGCGTGTGCTGACTACCGCGTTCGCGGTGCTGCTGGCCGGCTTCGTTCTCATGACCGGGGCGGCGCCCGCTCTTGCCGAACCCGCGTCGCCGACCGGCTCACTGGAGGGCTGGGTCAGGGCCCCGGGCGGGCTTCCGCTCGAAGGGGTCACCGTCACTCTGGAGCCGGGCGGCTACCAGCAGAACTCCGATGCCTCCGGCCGGGTCCTCTTCACGGGCCTTCCGGTCGGTGAATATCTGGTGTCCGCGTCCACGACGCTGAACGGTGACTGCCCCGTTTCGGCGAGCCAGTTGCTGTACATCGACCAGTACGGACTTACCTTCGGCATCCACCTGCACACGGAGGACGGCGAGCCGTGCCCGCCGCCGGCCGACCCGGAGGTTCCGCCGGCGACGCTGGGCGGCATCGTGTGGGGCGAGGCCGCGGGTGAGGTCACCGTCACGCTCCAGCCGGGCGGTCTCCAGACCACCACCAACGAGTGGGGCGGCTTCGAGTTCCCCGGCCTGGCGCCGGGCGCCTACACCCTGACGGCCACCGCTGCCGGCGGCGACTGCGGCCTGACGGCGAACTTCGAGACCGTCCTCAACGGCGTGGACTCGTGGTACGACCTCTTCCTCGAGCCCGCCCCCTGCCCCTGACCCGAACCCCGGTCGCCGGTGAGCGTTCCGAAACGCTCATCAGCGACCGGTATGTACGGCGAGTGGGTGTAGACGTCACCCCGGAAGGTCGTGGGGTGACTCGCAGGAGATCGCCCGGGGGGATCCGGTGGGACGGGTGACCCTATTCTGGGGGCCCCTTCCTGGGGAGCCGAGGCGGACACGTGTCGGTCTCGGTTCGACCGGATCCGGAGTCACTCGGGATGTATGCGCTCGGTATCGACCTGGGAACCACCTATACGGCGGCGGCGGTGTGGCGCGACGGGCACGTCGAGATCGCGTCGCTGGGCAGCCGGTCGGCGGCTGTGCCTTCGGTGGTGTTGCTGCGCTCCGACGAGACGGTTCTGACCGGGGAGATCGCCAGCCGGCGTGGGCTGACCGAACCCGGCCGGGTGGCCCGGGAGTTCAAGCGCCGCCTCGGTGACCCCACGCCGATCCTGCTCGGCGGGGTGCCGTACTCGGCGGAGTCCCTGATGGCCCGGATGCTGCGATCCGTGATCGACGAGGTGTCGTCACGCGAGGGTGGCGAGCCGGAACGGATCTGTGTGTCGCATCCGGCCAACTGGGGGCCGTACAAGATCGATCTGATGTATCAGGTGATCCGCCTCGCCGGGATCGAAGGCCCGGTCCAGCTGGTCACCGAACCGCAGGCGGCGGCGGTCTTCTACGCCCGGCAGCAGCGGCTCGAACCGGGCGCCACGGTGGCCGTCTACGACCTCGGTGGTGGCACGTTCGACGCGGCGGTGCTGCGTAAGACGGTCGGCGGCTTCGAGCTGATCGGCAAACCGGAGGGGATCGAGCGCCTCGGCGGGATCGACTTCGACGCGGCGGTCTTCGCCCACGTCTCCGGTGCCCTCGGCGGCAGCCTCGACGGGCTCGACGAGGACGATGCGGCGGCGATCGCCGCCGTCGCCCGCCTGCGGGAGGAATGCGTGCAGGCGAAGGAGGCGTTGTCGGCCGACACCGACGTGACGATCCCGGTCTTACTGCCAAACCTCACCACGGAGGTACGGCTGACCCGCGCCGAACTCGAGTCGATGGTCCGCCCGGTGTTGCACGGCCCGATCGACGTGTTGCGCCGCACGATCCGTTCCGCCGGGATAGAGCCGGGCGACCTGAGTGCGGTTCTGCTGGTCGGTGGCTCGTCACGGATTCCGCTGGTCGGCCAGATGGTCGCCGCGGAGCTGGGCCGCCCGGTCGCGGTCGACGCCCACCCCAAGCACGCGGTGGCGCTCGGCGCGGCGTGGCAGGCGGGCGCGGAGATCTCCGAGGCGGGCACGGCCCTGGTGCTGCCGGCCCCGGTCGACCCGTGGGCAACCGGTGCCGGCGAGGTCGTCCCCGCGGCCTGGCCTGAGAGTGCGCAGCCCTTCACCGCAGTGCCCGCCCTCTCCGATTCATCCGCCGCCGCGCGCGCTTTCACCGACCCGAGCCCGCTAGCCCCAGACACCGAAGACTCAGGCGCTGCCGTCTCAGGCGCTGCGATCTCAGGTGCTGCGGCTTCAGGTGTTGCCGCTTCAGGTGTTGCGGTCTCAGGGGCTGCCGCTTCGGGCCAGGCTGGCTCGGCCGCCGCCGGCACCGGCGAGGCAGGGCCGGATCCCGCTGGAACCGGCTCGACTGGATCAGGCGCCGGTTTTCCCAGCTCGGCGGTCTCAGACGCGGGTCTGTCTGGCTCCGCTGGCTCGGATGCGGGTCTGCCCGGTTCGGCCGGCTCGGATGCGGGTCTGTCCGGCGCGAATACCGGGCTGCCCGGCTCGGTTGGGGCTGCCGGGATCGCAACCGGCGCGGGCGAGTCGACCGGGGCGATCCGGCCGGTCGGTGGTGACGGCGGGGCCGACGCCGGCGGACCGCAGGCACCGGTTCCCGAGGCTGGGGCGACGGGCGCCGGCCTGCCGATGGTCAAGCCGGGGCGTTCGCTCGGCACGATCATGGTCGCCGCGCTGGTGGTGGTGATGATGGCGGGTGTCGCGGGCACCGCCTGGGCGCTGGGCCGGCTCGACGGCGGTGACAAGAACCCGGAGACGCCGGCCGCCGGAGCGAGCCCGCAGCACAGCGCGCAGCAGCACAGCGAGGACTCGGCCGGCGTGACGGGTTCGCCGAGCGCGGAGACCAGCAAGTCCGCCGCGGTGGTTCCGGCCGATGAGGCGTGCACCGATCAGATGCGGCAGAGCCCGCGCTGGGTCTGCCTCACCCGGGCCACCATCCGGGACGGCAAGTTCACCCTCTGGTACGAGGCCGAGTGGAACGGCGAGGACCCGGACACGGTGGACGGCTTCCACCTGCACATCTACGGCGGCGACGGGCAGTCCCCGAAGGAGTCGACGATGGGCAGCCAGGCGACCGCGCACGGCAAGTACTACTACGAGGACAAGCAGCCGTCGGTCCGGAAGGTCACCGACCAGGACTACGAGGCAGTGGGCGACGCCGAGAAGGTGTGCGCCCGGATCGCCAAGTCCGGCCACGGTCTGGCCCTGGCCGCCGACGGCAGCTACCACACCGGCAACTGCATCCCCATCGTCCGCGAGTAACCCCACCCGCCGTCCCCAAAGCCCGCGTGCCACGCCGTGGTTCGGATCGGACCGCTGGTTGGCACGCGGGTTGGGGAGGGCGGTGAGTGGGGATTCCGCCCGAAAGGCGCGGTGATGGGCTGGAGCGGCGCGGGCGTCGCGTTGTAGTGCGGGAGGTGTGGTTCCGCGGGGCGGGGTGGCGCGTACCAGATGAGTAGGGTGACCACATGTCCTCAGCGACGTCCCTCGATGAAAAGGATCGGTGGATCGCCGGCGAAGCCGGGATCGCCGTTTTCGCGGACCGGCTGATTCTCGGGGCGCGGCCGCCGATCGACGACGAGACGCTGGAAGCGGTGGCGGCGCGGTGTGCCGGGCCGGTGCCGGAGGCGCTGGCCGCGCTGTGGCGGGTGAGTTTCGGTGGGCGGATCGACTACCAGCTGGATGGGCAGATCTCGTTCACGGAGTTGTTCTGGCCGGGTTCGGACGGATATCACGACCTGTGGGGCTGGATCGACCACGAGCAGGAGCCGGGAAGGTTGCGGTTTCTGCCGTTCGGCGGGTTCGAATATCTGGACCGGCTCTATGCGGATACCGAGACCGGGCGGGTCGTTTACTGGCAGCAGGGGCTGCCGTCCGGCTGGGAGCTGACCGAGGGTGACCGGGCGGACGGCCTCGCGGTGGATGTGCGGGCGCTGTTCGGGCAGTTGGCGCTGGAGGACGACCCGTGGGCGGACGGTGACGCCGACGCCGGAGCGGAACTGCGGGACACGATCGACGACCTGGCCGGGGAGCAGCCGGCCGTCGCCGGGAAGCTGCGTGACCTGGTGCGATCGGCAGTGCTGGACTGGCCGGCGGCGCTGGCCGCGGGGACGCTGGCGGAGGCGCCCCGGCTGCGGCGGCTGGCGCTGGACCGGGCCGCGTCGTCCGGCGACACCGACCTGCTGGAACGCCTGGCCGAGACCGGCTGCGACCTGGCCGAACCGGTCCGCGGCGGGCTCACGCCGATAGACATCGCCCTGGTCAACGGCCGTCTGGAGGCGGCCCGGAACCTGCTCGGCCGGCGGGTTCCGGTGACGAACACGCTGCGTACCGGGGCGCACGCGGTGACCGCCGACCTGGCCCGGACGCTGCTGGCCCGGGGCGCGATGGTCACCTCCGACGCGGTGGGCGGGGCGATCGACAACGCCGACCCGGAGGTGTTGCGGCTGGTCGCGGCACGTCTGCCGGCGTCCGCTGAGGCGCGGGCGCACGTGCCGCGCCTGCGGATGCTGGCGGCGCAGGCCGCGCACGCCGCGGACCGTTCGGGGGATCAGCGGATGCGCGACCGGGCGACTGTCCTGAGAGAACTCGCGGATATGATCTCGGCTGGTGCGGGCTCGTAGCGCAGAGGTCGTCGCGTCGGCCTGCACAGCCGAAGGACGCCGGTTCGAATCCGGCAGGGCCCGCACCCCGATCAGGCCGGCCGGCCTTTCGACCGCACCCATCCCGTGGTGATCAGGTACAGCGCCGCGGCGTAGGTGGTCATCACCAGGACGCCGTGAGCGGGCGGCCGCAATCCGGCCGCGCCGAGCCCGATCAGCAGGTCGGAGACGAGGAAGAGCAGCCCACCGGCGGCGACCCGCCGGGAGACTCCGGCCGCTGCCGCAGCCATCATGGTCAGGGCGAGGCTATAGATCAGCACGGGTACGGCCAGAGCGCCCAGCCGTGACCAGAGCAGCAGGTTGGCCAGCATCCACAGCAGTCCATAGGGCGCCGCGTACTTCGCGAGCAGTGGCCGGAACGCCAGGATGAAGCAGATCTGGGCGACGAGGAAGAACCCCATCCCGATCAGGAACGCGACCTGCCCGGGCACGAGCAGTGCGATGTCCCCGGCGGTGGCGAACCCGAGCGCCACGGTGACGAGATCCCGCCGCCCACGAGTCAGCATGTGGAGGATCAGCAGTGGCCCGAGCAGCGGTTTGGTCATCCACTGGACGGCCGTCCAGTCCGCGGCCACGGCGATGATCTCGACCGCCGCGACCGCGAGGAACAGGCGCAGGATCATGCGGCGGGCTGCCAGCCGGGCCGCCCGAACAGGTATCCGGCCCGGTCCCGCCACGATCTGGCGCCACGCAGGTCACGCCAGATCGCCGCGTACTCGTGGGTGGCCACCTTGAGCGGGTTGTACGTCTGGATGTTGCTGGTCAGCCCGTACCGGACCTTCTCGCCCTCGGGTTCGAAGCTGCGGAACAGCCGGTCCCAGACGATCAGGATGCCGCCGTAGTTGCGGTCCAGGTACGGGTCGTTGGAGCCGTGGTGCACCCGGTGGTGCGATGGTGTGTTGAAGAACCACTCGACCGGCCGGGGGAGCTTGTCGATCCGCTCGGTGTGCAGGAAGAACTGGTAGGCGAGGCTGATCGACTGCTGGAGGAAGATCATCCACGGTGGGAAGCCGAGGGCCGCGAGTCCGAGCCAGAACGGCAGCGCGGTCATCGGGGTCCAGCTCTGCCGCAGCGCCGTCGACAGGTTGAAGAACTGGCTGGAGTGGTGCACCACGTGCCCGGCCCACAGCACCCGCACCTCGTGGTGCAGCCGGTGGAACCAGTAGTAGGCGAGGTCGTCGGCGAAGAACAGCAGCACCCACACCCACCAGTCGTGCGGGTCGAGCCGGAACGGGCTGATCACGTAGAGCCCGGCGAACGCGACCGCGGTGAACAGCTTCCACGGCACGCCGACGATCTGGCTGCCCAGGCCCATGGACAGGCTGGTGGCGGTGTCGCGGGCCTCGTACCCGCGCTCCTCGTCGTCGGGCAGGAACCGGAACGACAGGAACTCCATGACGATCAGCAGCAGGAACGCGGGAACCGCGTAGAGGACGGCGGGGATCATCGGCGTTCCGCCTTGTCCGACGGGACGGACGGGGTGAGCAGCGCCCGGGCCGCGCGTTCGGCGCCGGGGGCGTCGCCGTCGGCGATCAGCGTGGCGAGGCGGCGGTGCAGGGCGACGTCGAGCAGTTCGGCGGCCCGCAGGTGCGGCGGCACGTGGCCGACGGCCAGGTCGCCGGCGGTGAGGCTGTTGTACGCCAGCAGGTACGCGATGTTGCCGGAGCCCTCGATGATGCGCCGCCACACGGCCAGGTCGGCGATCCCCATCGCGGTCAGGTCGGGCACCGCGGCGGCGTAGGCCTCGACGGCTTCGGCGACTGCTTCCCGTGCCCCGGGTGCGGCCCGGAGCGCGCACAGCCGGGCCGCGTCGGCGCCGATGCTGACCCGCATCTCCATCACGTCGCGGGCCAGCGTCGGCACCGGGAGCACGTCGCCGGTCTGGGTGAGCGCCATGGCCAGGTCGAGGCCGGCGGTGGCCCGCCAGTCCTGCACCCGGGTGGCGCCGCCCTGGCTGACCCGGACCAGGCCGAGCTGCTGGAGACGGCGTAGCGCCTCCCGGACGGCGTGCCGGTTGACCCCGAAGGAGGCGGCCAGGTCACGCTCGCCGGGCAGGGCGTCGCCGGCTGCGTAACGGCCGCCGAGAACGGCGTCACGCAGCCGGCCGAATACCTGATCGGAGACGGATTGCCGGTCGAGCGGTGCGAACGTCATGGCGGCAGTGTGCCCGCCATCACGTCAACCCGTCAACTGGTTGGACCAGTCACCTGCTGTACGGCGCGACGGTCACCCTGTCGATCACCGGCGCGTACTTCGAGCGGAGCAGCACGTCCGGCCAGGTGTCCGAGGCGTACGTGAGCCCGTCGAAGTTCGGCAGTTCCGCCGACGAGAAGGTGAGCGAGTTCGACCCGCGCTTCAGCGTCACCGGGACGGTCAGCTCCCAGAAGTTGTTGTCGTGGAAGCTGTGCGGGAACAGCACCCGCTCGGCCGGGCCGCCGTTGATCGTGAGGTCGGCGTGCCTGGTCAGCGGGTCCGGGTTGTAGTGGGTGGCGACCGCCTGCTCCGGGTTGGAGTAGCGGATCCGTAGCGCGTACGTCCCCGCCCGGTCGGCCTTGACCGCGAACGTCAGGGTGCTCGCCCCGGTCACCCCGGTGACCGCCTGGCCGCCGCTGGCCAGGGACTTCGCGGTGACCGTGGCGGCGCCGGCGAGGGTGGCCGCCTCGGCCTCGTAGGAGACCGACGGCAGCGCCCCGGCGCGGACCGTCAGCCGGTCGATCTTCGCGTGCCCGGCGCCGCCGGTGACGACGACCTTGTTGACGCCGCCGGACAGTGACACCGTCGCCTTCCGCTCACCGACCGCGATCCCGTTGACGGTGATCCGCAGGTCACGGTCACCGACGGCCTCGACGACCGCGGCCGCGTCGGCCTTGGAGTAGACCCAGAACGTGGCGCTGCCGCGACGTCCGAGTTCGACGCCGTCCCTGGCCGGCCTGGCGGACCGGAGATCAGCGAGCTCGGCCTCGTAGACGTCGGTGGCGGCGGCCGGGTTGGGCCGGGCCAGGGTGATCCGGTCGACGATCGCGTCGCCCTTGGTGACCCGGACGCCGTCCAGGCTCCTGGCCGCGAGCGAGATGGTGTGGGTGCCCTTGGTCAGCGCGACCTTCGTGTCGGCGTGGTCCCAGACCACCCATTTGTAGCCGAGCGGCAGGAACACCTCCTGCTCGGCAGCGCCGTCGACCCGCAGGAACACGTTCGTCGGCCCCTGCTCCCGCACCAGGTTGTAGGTGTTCAGCGAGTTCGCGAAGACACTCAGGTCGTAGGTGCCGTCGGCCGGCACGTCGACGGTGAAGTCGAGGACGCCGTCACTGCCGGTGCGCAGGCCACCGACGTTGAAGCCGCCCGAGGTGTAGAACTTCGACACGTCCGACGGCGAGCCCTCGGGACCGTTCCGGCTGTAGCCGGCACCGGTGTACTTCGCGTCCTCGGCCTCGAACGACCCCTGCCACAGCGTCGGCGTCCGCCCGGCGGTCTCCCGGCTTCCGGGGCCGAGCACGATCTCGTACGCCGACGACTCGATCAGCCTGTCGAACTCGACCGCGACCGACCCGTCGACGACCTGGAAGTCACGTTCGGCGAGCAGCCGGGGCTGGGCCGAGTCGCCGACCTGCCCGGTCCACGGGATCTCCCGGATCCACGCGTGCACGTTCTTCCCGAAGCTCTTCGGCACGTTGTCGAACCTGATGTACCCGGCGCTCGCCGCACCGCCGAAGATGGCCCGTGCCTGCTTCTTCGCCTGGTCGAGGCTGGCCACGCCCTGGAGCGAGTAGTTGCGGCCGGGGTACGGCGGGCTGACCCGCACGGTGTCGCCGGTCATGCTGCCGTACGCGTTGTACAGCCACCACTGCCCGTTGCCGCGGTTGGCCTGCACCGCCGAGTCGGACAGGTTGCCGTCGATGTTCCAGTACGCGATGTCGGCGTCGACCTTCGACTCCTCGATCGCCGAGATCCACTGGATCATCTGGCCGGGCACGCTGGTGTGGTAGTTGAACGCGTACTCGTTGATGTTGATCGGCAGCTCCCGGCCGATGATCGTCTTCTCCCACTCGCGGTACTTCGCGACGCTGTCCCGGACCGCCTCGGGGTGGCTCAGCTCGTGCCAGGTGATCACGTCGGGCACGGTTCCGGCTTCGACGGTGTGTGTGAGGAAGCCCTTGACCTGGTCGAACAGGATGCTGGTGTTCGGGCCGGCGATCCGTGCGGCCGGCATCTTCCCCTTGATCAGGGCGTAGACGTCGTCCCAGGCCTGGAAGTAGTCGTCCGGGTCACTGAGCCAGCTGACCCCGTTGTAGCTCCACTCGCCGGTGCCGAACATGTTGCCCTCGGGCTCGTTGAACGGCACGAAGACCACGTTGTCCTGGTACTCCGGGGCCAGCGTGAGCACCTGGTCGACCTGCTTGGCGATCTTCTCCGTGAAGAGGCTCAGCTTTTCCGCGGGAGTGCTGCCCGGCCACTGGTAGGGGAAGCCGCGGTGGATGTCGGTCATGTAGATGTAGGTGTCGCCGCCGGTGCTGTCGGCCAGCGGTTTCACCACTTCGAGGGCGTCGGCGCCGGGATGCTGCGGGCCGTCCTGCGCCTTGGTCGAGACGGTCCGCAGCCGCATGCCCTCGATCAGGTTGCGGGTGGGCACGCCGTCGCCGTAGAGGCCGTAGAGGGTTCCGGAGGCGCCGCCGTGGAACGGGCCGGTCGAGTCGGCCAGGTCGATGACCAGCTCACCCTCGCGGATCACCGTCACGGTGGCTGTCACCGGCCGGCCGGCGGCGGTTCCGGCCACGGTGAACGTGCCGCGCTGGGCGTACTGCGCGGGGTCGACAGGCGTCCAGGAGATCGGGACGCTCCGGTCGTACCCATCGGTGAAGTTGCCGTTGACCGTGGCCGGCAGAGCCGGCGCCGTGCCGATCGTGGTGCGCACGTCGAACGTGGTCTCGGTGATGCCGGTGACGGTCGGCGGGGTGACGCCGGATTCGGCGACCACCTGTTCGGCGGTCAGCGCGGTGCCGTAGAGGCGGAACGAGTCGATCGCGCCGTCGAAGAGCGGGTCCTGGTAGAACGACTTCCCGACGAAACCCGCCGACGTGGTCCCGGCGTCCAGCAGGTCGGCGGCGGTCAGGGTGGTCGTCGCCGCGGCGATCGGGACCCCGTCGAGGTACGTGGTGAGCCGCCCCGCGCCGAGCGTGACCGTGAGCGATTTCCACGCGTTGGCGGGCAGCGCCGCCGAGCCGGTGACCTGTGACTCCGCGCCGCCGCCGCCCTTGGTGATCGCGGTGCGCAGCCGCCCGTCGCCGTTGTAGGGCGTGCTGAACAGGTAACGGCTGTTGTCCTTGCCGAGTGCGTAGATCCACTGCCAGGGCGCGGTCGTCCCGTCCCACTTCACGCGGGTGGCGACGGTCAGTTCGGTGTGGCCTTCGAGGGCCCTGCGGGGGATGGTGACGTAGGCGCCGTTCGAGGTGGGCGCGCCGCCGGGCAGGGTCAGCGCGCCGTCGGCGAAGACCGCGGTCGCCGGGTTGACCAGGGTGCCGTCCAGGCCGTTGCCGGAACTGTCGGTGATCGTCGTGCCGGCCGTGTCGAACTCGTAGGCCAGCACCGGGGTGGGCAGGTCGGCCGCGGCGAGCACGGGTGTCGCGGGCGCCGCGGCGAGGATCACGGCGAGGACGGGGACTTTCCAGGCTCTCATGCATCGCTCCGTAGCGTGATGTGAGCGTTAACAAGCGAACGCGGGCAAGCGATTGCGTTCTGTCAACGTGGGATTTCGCCCAGGTTACGAACCGCAGATACGCCAGTCAATGCCTCCGCAGGAAAACGTTTGCCTGAATCAGACCGCCGTCGAGGCGCGGGGGATCAGCCGGCCCGGGCGGGCGTGCCGGCCGTGCGCCGGAGTGCCGTTGATCGCCGCGAGCAGCATCTCCGCAGCCGACCGCCCGATCCCCTCCAGATCCATGTCGACGCTGGTCAGAGCCGGCTGGCAGCCCTCCACCATGACGTCCCAGTTGTCGAAGCCGACCAGGGCCACGTCCCGCGGGACCTGCTTCCCGGCCTTGCTGAGCGCCTCGGTCAGGCCGCGGGCGATCTGGTCGCTGCCGCAGAACACCGCGTCCACCTCGGCGCCGGTGTTGAGCAGGATCCCGGCGGCCTGACGGCCCCAGGCCTCGCTCCACTCGCCGTACAACGTCGGGGTGGCCGGCCGGAAACCCTCACCGGCCAGCGCCTCCTCGGCGGCGCGGGCCCGCAGACTGGCCGAGTGATGGTGCTCGGGGCCGGTGACGTGCGCGATCCGGCGGCGGCCGATGGCGAGCAGGTGCCGGATCGCGCGGCGGGCGCCGTCGGCCTCGTCGGGCACCACCGAGCAGTCCTGCGGGTCGGTCGAGCTGATGAACGCGTAGACCACCGGGACCGGCAGGCCGACCCCGATCGGCGCGCGGGCGTCGGTGCGGCGGCCGGTCACTATGATCCCGTCGACCTTGCGGCTGAGCAGCGTACGCAGGTAGTACTGCTCGCGGATCGGGTCGTCGCGGGCGTCGCACAGGAAGATCGACATCTGGCCGGCGCCGAGTGCGTCCTCGGCGCCGATGAGCAGCGGGATGCTGAACCGGCCGATGCTGTCGGTGGTGATCATCCCGACCGTGTAGGTGCGGCCGGTCTGCAGGCTGCGGGCGGCCGCGTTGGCGACGAATCCGAGCTGCTCGGCGGCCTGCTGAACGCGTAGCCGGGTCTCCGGCCGCAGCGCGCCCCGGCCGTTGAGGGCTTTCGACGCCGTGCCGGTGGAGACCCCCGCGAGCGCCGCCACCTGGCTGATGGTGACCGCGCGATCCATGGTGCTCAGCGTTTCCTCCCCAGTTTCCGGCACCGTTTCCGGCACCCTCGTCATGTGACCGTAACTTGCTCTTGACATGCGAGCAAGACGCTACCTAGCGTCTAGGCAATCGATTTCCTAGCGGTTGCCTCGCGTGAACCGCCACCCCTCCCGCCATCCTCCTCCACGTGCAAGGGGATCCGATATGACCACTACCCGGGGACGTCTGCGTGCGGCAGCGGCTCTCGTCATCTCCGCCTGCCTGCTGACCGGCTGCTCGAAGGGCGCCGACACCGGTGACACCGGCACCGGCGCAGCCGGCGGCGACTACACGATCTGGGACCCGTACCCGCAGTTCGACGACAGCTCGGACTGGGTGAAACTGCTGACCAAGTGCGGCACCGACGCGGGGGTGACGGTCAAGCGCACCGGCTACGACACCACCGACCTGACCAACAAGGCGCTGCTCGCCGCCCAGCAGGGCAACTCGCCGGACGTGCTGATCGTCGACAACCCGGTGGTCTCCACGCTGGCCGACGCCGGAGTGCTCACCACCACCGACGAGCTGAAGGTGGACACCGCCGCGGTCGAGCCGAACCTGCTGGCGGCCGGTCAGATCGGCGGCAAGACCTACGGCATCCCGATCGGCGCCAACACGCTCGCGCTCTACTACAACAAGAAGATCCTCGACGACGCCAAGGTCGACCCGGCGGCGATCAAGGACTGGGCCGGCCTGACCGCGGCCCTGGAGAAGGTGAAGGCAGCAGGCAAGAAGGGCATCACCTTCTCGGCGATCGGCACCGAGGAGGGCTCGTTCCAGTTCCTGCCCTGGTTCTGGGGTTCCGGCGCGAACCTGACCCAGCTCGACTCGCCGCAGGGTGTCGCCTCCCTCGAACTGTGGAACGGCTGGCTGAAGAACGGCTACGCCCCCAACTCGGTGCTCAACAACACCCAGACCACCAGCTGGCAGGAGTTCGCCGCAGGCGACTTCGCGTTCAGCGAGAACGGCACCTGGCAGCTGGCCAACGCCAAGAAGACCGGCTTCGAGTACGGCATCATCCCGATCCCGTCGCAGGCCGGCGGCACCGCCCCGGCCCCGACCGGTGGTGAGTTCGTGACCGCCCCGGTCCAGACCGAGACCGCCCGCTACGCCGTCACCGAGAAGCTGATCGGCTGCCTGAGCAGCAGCGACAACGCGCTCACCACGGACACCACGCTCTCCTACATCGCCGCCACCGAGGCGGTGCAGCAGAAGCAGGTCGCCGCGAACCCGGAGCTGACGGTCTGGGTGCAGGCGGTCAAGGCGGCCAAGGGCCGGACCAGCGACGACCTGGGCACCAAGTACCCGAAGATCTCGCAGCCGCTGTGGACCGCGTTCCAGGCCGCGCTCAGCGGCTCGGCGTCCCCGGCCGACGCACTGAAGACGGCGCAGACCACAGCCGCCGCGGCCACCAAGTGACGATGGCACACGACGTGTCGGCAGGCGTCCCCGCTTCCGCGTCCGCTCCGGCGGGCGCGGCCGCGGGGGCGCGGGCGGCGGAGGCCGTCCGGGGCCGGGGTGGCGGCGGCCGGCGCGGCCGCGATCCTGGCCGGCCGGCCCGGCGGGGGAGAGGCCACTGGACGGCGTGGGCGTTCCTCGCGCCGATCGTGATCTACCTGCTCGCGTTCTACGCCTACCCGCTCTACCGCAACCTGGACCTGAGCCTGCGGCACTACACGGTCCGCAGTTTCGTGCAGGGGAACGCGCCGTTCTCCGGACTGGACAACTACCGCGACGTGTTCGCCGATCCGGCGTTCGGGCCGGCGCTGCTGCACACGCTGACGTTCACCGTCGTCAGCATCGCGTTCCAGTTCGCGATCGGGCTGGCGCTGGCCGTGTTCTTCGCCCAGAACTTCCGGCTGTCCGCCACGTTGCGCGCGTTGTTCCTGGTCCCGTGGTTGCTCCCGTTGATCGTGAGCGCATCAACATGGACGTGGATGCTCAACAGTGATTCCGGGATCGTCAACTATGCACTTGAGCTGATGCATGTTGATCCAGTCAACTGGCTGACGTCTCCGGACTGGGCGCTGACCAGCGTGATCATCGCGAACATCTGGATCGGCATCCCGTTCAACCTGGTCGTGCTCTACAGCGGACTACAGGCCATCCCGGCCGAGGTGTACGAGGCCGCGTCGATCGACGGCGCGACGAGCTGGCAGCGGTTCTGGCGGATCACGTTCCCCCTGCTGCGGCCGGTCTCGGCGATCACGCTGCTGCTCGGGCTGGTCTACACGCTCAAGGTGTTCGACCTGATCTGGATCATGACGAAGGGCGGCCCGGCCGACGCGTCGATCACGTTCGCCACCTGGTCGTACCGGTTCAGTTTCGGCAGCCTGCTGCCCGAGTTCGGCCCCGGCGCCGCGGTCGGCAACCTGCTGATCGTGATGGCGCTCTTCTTCGGGCTGCTCTACATCCGCTTCCAGAGGAGGCAGGCATGAGGCGCGCGTTCGACCAGATGAGGCACGCGCTCGACCTGAGGAGGCGGGCATGAGATACGCGAGGCACGCCAAGACCGCGCTCGGCCTGTTCTTCACGGCGGTCATGCTGTTCCCGGTCTACTGGATGATCAACGTGTCGTTCACCAGGGACACCGACATGCGGGCCGACCCACCGCACCTGTTCCCCCTCGACGGCACGCTGGAGGGTTACCGGGCGGTCTTCGATCAGCAGCTGCCGTACCTCGGAACGTCGTTGATCGTGGGTCTCGGCACGGTGATCCTGACGCTCGTGCTGTCCGCGCCGGCCGGATTCGCCCTGGCGAAACTGCGCCCGAAGGGCGGCGGCGTGCTCAGCTTCGTCCTGCTGATCGCCCAGATGATCCCCGGAATCATCATGGCGATGGGGTTCTACGCCATCTACCTGCGACTCGGCGTCCTCAACACGATCCCCGGCCTGATCCTGGCCGACTCGACGATCGCGGTGCCGTTCGGCGTGCTGATCTTCACAGCGTTCATGTCCGGCATCCCCGACGAGCTGATCAACGCCGCGATGATCGACGGCGCGACCCGGTGGCGCACCTTCGTCTCGGTGATCCTGCCGGTGTCGCGCAACGCGATCGTCACGGTCAGCCTGTTCGCGTTCCTGTGGGCGTGGTCGGACTTCGTCTTCGCGACGACGCTCGACGGCGGCGGCGACGCCCAGCCGATCACCCTCGGCATCTACCACTACATCGGCAACAACAACCAGCAGTGGAACGCGATCATGGCGACCGCCGTGATCGCGTCGATTCCCGCGACGCTGCTGCTCATCCTGGCCCAGCGTTACGTGGCCGCCGGTGTGACCGCCGGCGCCGTCAAGGACTAGAGGAACACCATGAGCTCTGATCTCCACGGCCCCGTCGCGCCCACCCCGCAGGCGCTCGGCACCCTGTGGCCGCTGCCCGCGAACCGGGTCCGGCTCGCACCGGACGGCCTGCTCGGCGGCTGGCAGGCCCGCAACGCCGAGGCCACCCTGCCGCACTGCGTCGCCCGGCTCGACACCTACGGCAACCTGGGCAACCTGCGCCGCGTCACGGGTGACGGCGAGCCCGCGTTCAAGGGTTTCTGGTTCGCCGACACCGACGTGCACAAGACGCTCGAAGCGGCGTTCTGGTCGGGCGCCGCACCGGAGTTCGCCGCCGAGGCCGCCGCGCTGCTGGAGAAGGCCCAGGACCCGGACGGCTACCTGGACTCCTACTACCAGGACCCGGACAAGCGCGACAGGCAGTGGAACGAGCTGCACTTCAGCCACGAGATGTACACCGCCGGCCACCTGATCCAGGCCGCCGTCGCGGCCGCGCGTTCCGCGCCCGGCGATGCGGTGGCCCAGCAGGTCGTCTCGGTCGCCCGCCGTTTCGCCGACCTTCTGGTGCAGCGGTACGGAGATTCGCCGGAAACCGACGGCCATCCGGAGGTGGAGACGGCGCTCGCCGAGCTGTACCGGGTGACCGGCCATCGCCCGTATCTCGATCTCGCCGCCCGTCTGCTGGACAACCGTGGCCACGGGGTGATCGGCCCCGGCCGGTTCGGGCCGGCCTACTTCCAGGACCACCAGCCGCTGCGCGAGGCGACCGAGGTGACCGGCCACGTGGTGCGCCAGCTGTACCTGCTGGCCGGCGCGGTCGACGTGGCGGTGGAGACCCGCGACGAGACGCTGCTGGCCAAGACCGAGCAGCTGTGGGACTCGGCGCTGGACAGCCGCACCTACCTGACCGGCGGGCAGGGCTCCCGGCACCGGGACGAGGCCTACGGCGACGCCTACGAGCTGCCGCCGGACCGCGCCTACGCCGAGACGTGCGCCGCCATCGCCAGTTTCCAGCTCGCCTGGCGGCTGCTGCTGGCCACCGGCAAGGTGAAATACGCCGACGAGATGGAACGGGTGCTGCACAACGCGATCGCGGCCAGCACCGCCGTCGACGGCACGGCGTTCTTCTACTCCACCCCGCTCCAGCGGCGTACCGGCCACGACAGCGGCGACGAGAACGCGCCAGGGCACCGGCTCGACTGGTACGACTGCGCCTGCTGCCCGCCGAACCTGGCCCGGTTGATGGCGTCGCTGCACACGTACGCCGCGACCGGCGATGACACCGGCCTTCAGCTGCACCTCTACGGTTCGGGCAGGTTTGCCGCCGGTTCGCACGCCGTCGAGGTGGCCACCCGCTACCCCTGGGACGAGCAGGTCACCGTCACGATCGCGGACACCGTGGACGCGCCGTGGACGCTGTCGCTGCGGGTGCCCTCCTGGTGCGCCGACGTGCGCCTCACGATCAACGGCACCCCGGCCCCGGCCCGCGCCCAGGACGGCTACCTGCGCCTGAACCGGATCTGGCACACCGGCGACGAGGTCGTGCTCACCCTCGCCATGCCGGCCCGCCTGGTCGCCGGGCACCCGCGGGTGGACGCCGTCCGTGGCGCCGCCGCCCTGGTTCGCGGCCCGATCGTGTACTGCCTGGAACACGCCGACATGCCCGCCGACGGCACCCTGTTCGAGGACTACGAACTCGACGCCGCCGCCCCCGCGGCGGTCGCCTTCCACAGCGCCGGGCTGTCCCCGGTCACCCTCCGGGTCCGGGTTCGCGCCCGTGCCACGGAGGACACGCCGCTCTATCGCGACCTGCGCGGTGACGGCGGCTCGGCGACGGCCCTGACGGTCACCGCCATCCCCTACTTCCTGTGGGCCAACCGGGAACCCGGGCCCATGCGGGTCTGGATCCCGCTCGCCGCACAGGAGGACTAAAAATCCCCTATCACCCCCACCGAGGTGACACCGTGCGCCACCGCATCCCCGCCGCACTGTTGCTCGTCCTGGCCGGGCTGGCCGTCCCCAGCCCGGCGCAGGCCGCCGGCAACACCCTCACCGTCGACGTCGGCACCGTCGTCCGCCCGGTCACGCACGTCGCGGCCGGCGGCCTCTACGCCGTCGACACCGGCACCAAACCGCCGCTGGAACAGATGTACCCGCTGCGGCTCAACCACCTCACCCAGCCGCCGCCCGGCGTGCAGCAGCTCGGCAACGGCGCGACCACCCCGTGCTGCGACGGCCACCTGGCGGCCGGCAAGGTCACCAGCGCCGGAGCACAGCAGTTCTGGCGGCTGCCGGACATCTACAAGGACTTCCCGTACAAGTGGGTCAGCTGGACCGACTGGGAGTCCAAGGTCCGCACCATGGTCAACACCCGGCTGGCCGCCACCGGCACCACCAACGTCGACGGCTACGAGCTGTGGAACGAGCCGGACTGGACCTGGAACACCAGCGCCGCCGGCACGTTCAACGCCGGGTGGACCCGGACCCACCGGGTGATCCGCTCGCTCGACACGGTCACCCCGATCGTCGGGCCCAGCCACTCGATCTACAACCACGACTGGATGGTCAGCTTCCTCACCAACGCCCGCGACACCGCCACCCTGCCGGACGTGATCGTCTGGCACGAGCTGGACAACGACTCGTACCTCAACGTCCAGGCGCACGTCGCCGACTACCGGGCCATCGAGAGCTCGCTGGGCATCTCACCGCGGCCGATTTCGATCAATGAGTACGCGTCACCGTCGCAGGTCGACATCCCGAGCGTGGCCGTGCACTACATGGCGGTCTTCGAACGGCACGGGATCCGGTCGGCGGAACGCGCCTACTGGTACGAGGCCGGCACCCTCAACGGGCTGCTCCACAACAACGCGCCGACCAGCTCGTACTGGACCTACAAGTGGTACGGCGACATGGCCGGCAACATCGTGCGCACCACCCCCGGCTCGTGGCTGGAGGGCGTCGCCGCCTACGACGGCACCCGCAAGATCGTGAACGTGGTGTTCGGCGGCGACAGCGGCGACAACACCGTCCGGGTCACCGGCCTCGGCGCGCTCGGCACCCAGGTGCGGGCCACCGTCGTCCGTAGCGGCATCACCGGGCGGACCACCAACCAGTCGGCGCCGATCGCGGTGTCGTCGGCGACCTACACGGTGTCCGGCGGGGCGATCAGCGTCCCGGTCGCCGGCATGCACGCCTGGGACTCCTACCAGCTGCTGGTCACCCCGACCAGTGGTGTCCCGACGTGGCAGCAGCGCTATGAGGCGGAGAACGCCACGGTCGTCAACGCGAACCGGTTCTCCTCCGGGTCGGCGTCCAGCGGCGGCTACGTCGGGCAGATCGACGGCGTCGCGAACCCGCGCAACCAGTCGTTCGTCGACTTCCTGGTCAACGTGCCGGCCGCCCGTAGCTACACGATGACCATCGGATACGCCAACGCCAGCGGGGCCACCGCCACGCACGGCCTGGCCTACAACGGCGGCGCCTGGCAGACGGTCAGCTACCCGCAGACCGCGGCGTGGGGCGTGTTCGGCGCCACGGTCAGCACCTCGGTGACCCTGAAGGCCGGCTGGAACGTGATCCGCCTGGCCAAGGGCTCCCCGAACTTCGCCGGCGGCGCCGGCTACGCCGAACTCGATTACCTCAACCTCGCCTGATTCCTCGCCCTGACATGCCGGAAGCGGTGACCTCCGCGAGGGAGATCACCGCTTCCGGTGGGGTTCGTCAGTAGCCGTAGCCGCCCCTGCTTTGTCGCTGGCGGTATCGGCGGCGCGGGTCGTTCATCATCTTGCGGGTGAAGAACAGGCCACCGGCCAGGGCCGCGATCACCACCCCGGCGACCACCGGCAGGCTCACCGACGGAGTGCCGCTGCTGCTGCTGGCGTCGGCCGCGGACAGGACCGGGTTCGCCGTGGCGGTGGCGGCGGCGGCGTTCGGCGGCGGGGCGGTGGGCAGCGCCGCGAAGTCGACGATGCCACTGCTCTCCAGCAGGGTCAGGTGCGTCATCACGAACTGGTTGGCACGCTGGGCCAGCTTGCGGACCGTGTCGTTGCGGGTGCTGGTCCGGATGGTGGCGATGGCCGGGAAGATCTTGCCGTGGGCGGCGCGGAGCCGGTCGACGTAGACCTGGTCGAAGTCCTCGCCGACGTTGGCGTCCTCCATCTCCTGGAGCCAGCCCTGCTGATCCTCGTTCGGCTCGTTCGGCAGCGTGATCTTCAGCTTCTTCGCCGCGTCCCGGGTCAGCTGGTCGAGGACCTTGTGCTGCTCGGCGATGTCCGCGCCGATGCCCTTGATCCGGTTGCTCTTCGACTTGTCCTGCGCCATCTCGCCGGCCGGGATCTCCCACAGGCCGGCCAGCCGCACCTTGATCACGAAGTCCTTGTCGGCGGCGGCGAGCTTGCCCTCGCCGGTGTCCGGGACCAGGTTGGTCGGCGGGTCCGGCACGCCCGGTTCGACGGCCAGAGCCGCCTGCGGGCTGAACAGGACGAGCGCCAGGACAGCGATGAGCAACCCGGCCGCCCTGCGGGGCAAGGCGAACATGCGGACGACGGCTAGCACGTGTGCCTCCAGGGCCTGTGTGAAACCTGTGCGGAAGTTCCCGTGCCTATGACCACGGATTGCCGGGCCGATCGGATCAACTGAATTCATTAGATCTTCACAGGCGTGGGAGCGCGCCCGGTCCGGAACATGTCAGCGAGTGACCGTCCGGTGTGGAATCGTCGGGGCATGGTGAAACTCGGTGTCAGCCTTCCCCAGTTCAGTCAGTTCACCCCCGGAGCAGACGTGATCGCCGCGGCCCGGGCGATGGAGGAGATCGGCTACGACAGTCTCTGGGCCTTCGAGCGAGTGCTCGTTCCGGAGGACCAGAGCGGGGTGCACGGCCTCTACGGGGTGCCCGGGCTCGCGTGGCCGCAGATCTACCGCGGGGTGGCGGATGCCCTGGTCACGCTCACTACGGCGGCCGCCGTCACGGAGCGGATCACGCTCGGCACCGGGGTGCTCGTGGTGCCGCTGCACCTGCCGTTGCGGCTGGCCCGGGAGCTGGCGACGCTCGACGCGTTCAGCGGTGGCCGGCTGGTCGCCGGGCTGGGCATCGGCTGGTCGCCCGACGAGTTCGCGGCCGCCGCGCCGGTGCCGCTGAGCGAGCGGGGCCGGGCCCTGGACGATTTCCTGGACATCGCGGCGGCGGTCTGGGGACCGAATCCGGTCAGTTACTCCACCGGGCGGTACGAGGTGGGCGCGGCCGACATCGGCCCGAAGCCGGCCGGCCGGATCCCGGTGCTGCTGGGCGCGAGCCCCGGGGCCGACCGGGCGCTGCGCCGGCTGGTCGAGCGGGCCGACGGCTGGGTGGCCAGCGGGGTCACGCCGGAGCAGGTGACGGCGACGCTGGCCCGGCTGGGGGAGCTGGCCGGTGAGGCCGGGCGGACCACGCCGATCGGGTGCACGGTGCAGATCGGTGTCCTCGGGGTGACCGAGACGCCGGTGGAGCCGCGGCAGCCGTTCACCGCGAGCATCGACCAGCTGGCGGCCGACGTGGCGGCGTTCGCCGAGGCGGGCGCCGACCACGTGTACCTGACGCTGCCGGCCGGGATGCGGGACGTGAAGGAGCTGATCGGCCGGGCCGGGGAGCTGTACGAGGCGGTGCGCGCCGCCGGGGTCTGAGCCGTCGACGGCGCCGGCACCATCCAGGCAGTGCCGGCGCCGGTCCCGGTCAGTACACGTACGGCCAGGCCGAGGAGTCCCAGCCGAGCAGGTTGATGCCGAGCTTGGCGGCGCCCGACGAGTTGTAGTAGTGGTAGACCAGCACGTCGGCGTCGGTGTCGGTGAAGACCGCCGGGTGGCCGGGCCCGCGGATGGCGTCGTGCGAGGCCAGGATCTCGGTGCCGCCGCCCGAGGTGGTGTAGGTGCCGGCCCGGTCCCGGTACGGCCCGGTGATGCTGGTCGACCGGGCCACCATGGTGCGGTAGGTGCTGGACGCGCCCTGGCAGCAGAAGTCGAACGACATGAACAGGTAGTAGTAGCCGTTGCGGTAGTGGATGAACGGCGCCTCGACCGACTTGCTGTTCACGAACCGCTCGGCGATGTTGTACATCGTGGAGTCGGCGCGCAGGCCGGTGCCCGGGTTCAGCTTGACCATCTTGATGCCGGACCAGAACGAGCCGAAGGTCAGCCACCACTCGCCGGACGAGGTGACCGTCAGGTTCGGGTCGATGGCGTTCCAGTTGCTGCTGGTGGTCGACTCGATCACCTTGCCGACGTGGGTCCACGAGCCGGATGCGCCGGTGGTGCTGGTGGCCAGGAAGATCGCCGACTTGCTGGAGCCGAACGTCGAGGCCGAGTAGTAGAGCCAGTACTTCCCGTTGCGGTAGGACAGGTCAGGCGCCCACAGGTTGGCGCTGCCGCCGGTGTAGGAGCTGGCCCAGGACGTGCCGCTGGGGAACGCCTTGCCGGCGTCGGCGAACGCGGTGCGGTCGGCCGACGTCTTGAGGGTGATGCCGTCGCCGGTGGTGGCCAGCAGGTAGCCGCCGGTCGGGCGTTTGACGATCGCGGGGTCGTGGGCGCCGGTCGAGCCGGTCACCACCCCCGGGTTGGGGTAGGCGGCCGCGGCCGGCGCGGTGCCGGCCACGGTCAGGGCGAGGATGCCGGTCACACCGGCGGCGAGCAGTCTGCTGATGCGCATGGGGATGTCACCTTCGACTGGGGATGCGCGGTCCCGTTCGGGGAAACGGAGCCCGCGGCCGAAAGGGGCTTCGTACTCATCGGTGTCTATCCGATTACCGGTATGTTAACGATCACAACAGGTTAGTCAATAGTGGACTTCCACCTGCTCATGATCGACTGTGGTGCGTTCACAGGGTGACAAACCGCCTCAGCCCGAAAGACGCGCTGGCGGCCCGGTGTCCGGCCTGCCTCGCGGGGACAGCCACAGTGGCCCCGGTAGGCCGTACGAAATAGGTAAAAATCCGGACCGGAACGCCGAACATCCCTCGGACGGTTCGCACCGCGGGCCGCGGATCTCAGGAGTGGGACATGGGCGCGGATCGGTGGTTCGGAGTGGGACGCAGCCTGGCGGCGGACCCCGCGACAGCCGGAGCCGAGGCCTGCCGGGAAGCCCTCGGCGGGCGCCACGCCGGCCTGCTGATCGTCTTCGCGTCGCTGACCCACGCCACGATCGAGATGGCGCGAGCCGTGCACGCCGAAGCCGGCGGCGACGTCCTGATGATCGGCTGCTCGACCTCGGGCGAGTTCACCGCCGACGGCCGCGGCGCCGGCGTCGTCGTCAACGCCCTCGGCGGCTACGACGCGTCCGTGCGCGCCGTCCCCCGCGACGTCGACGACCTGTACGAAGCCGGCATCCGCGCCGCCTCCTGCCTCGACGACATCGACGCCGAGAACCGGGTCGTGCTGCTGCTCGGCGACGGCCGCAGCAGCGACCAGCAGGAGATGGTCCGCGGCGCCTACAGCGTCGCCGGCGCCCTGGTGCCGCTGGTCGGCGGCTGCGCCGGCGACAACGTCACCCAGACCGGGACGTTCCACTTCTTCAGCGACGGTACGGACGTGCAGCTCCTGCCGAACGCGGTCCTCGGCGCGGCCCTCGGGTCACCCGCCCCGTTCGGCATCGGCATCGCCCACGGCTGGCGCAAGACCGGCGAGCCGATGGTCGTCTCCCGCAGCGAGTCCGGCACCATCTTCGAACTCGACGGCGAACCCGCCCTCGACGTCTACCTGCGCCGCACCGGGGCCGACCCGGCGCTCGCCGACGACCCGGCCGCCTTCCTGAACTTCGCCACCGTCCGGCCGCTCGGCCTGGCCCGCCGCACCGGCGAGGACATCCGGGTGATCTTCGCGGCCGACCCGGCCACCCGGTCCATCTCCGGGCTCGCCGACACCCCCGAAGGCGCGATGGTCTGGTTCATGGAGGCCGACGGCGAACGGATCGTCGACGCCGCCTCGGCCGCCGCGGTCGAAGCCGTCACCGGTCTTCCTTCGGAAGCCCTCGGACTTCTGGTCTTCGACTGTTGCGTACGGTCGATCGCGCTCGGCCCCGACGCCACCGACCTCGCCACGTCCCGCCTGCACGACGCGATCAAGCCGATCCCGTACGGCGGGTTCTACTCCAACGGCGAGATCGTCCGCAGACCGCAGGCCAAAGGCATGCACCACCTGACCGTCGTCGCGCTCGCCCTCGGCTGAGGTCATGTCCGGCTGGTCCACCCTGCAACTCACCGAGTTCTTCAGCGCGATCACCCGCGCCGGAACCGTGTCCACCGCCACCCGGCTCGCCGTCCAGCGCGCCACCGAGGCCACCGAAGCCGAAGTGGCCGCAGTGATCTGCGACGACGAGGTGCCCGCGTCGGTAGGTCTCGGCCGTGCCCCCGCGCCGTCGCTGTTCACCAGCCTCGAAACCGGCTGCGACGAGGCGACCTTCCCCGGCGCCGGGACCATGCACGTCACCGTGCACGTCCTGGACCGGGACGCGCCCACCGCCGACCGCCTGGTCATCGCCCGCGCCGACGAGCCGTTCGCGGCCGAGGAACGGCAGATGCTCCAGGGCATGGCCCGGGTCCTCGGGCTGGCCCTGCGCGGCCTGCGCACCCTGGAGGCGGAACGCCGGCTGCGTCTCGAACAAGAACGGGAGGCAGCCGCCCGGCAGGAACTGGTGGAAGCCCTGGAACGCCGGGAACACCTGCTGGAGACCCTGCTCAGCGTCCAGCGTTCGGCCGGGCAACGGCCCCTCGCCGAAGTCCTCGACATGATCACCTCAGGCGCGGCCGGCCTGCTCGACGGGGTGACGGTGGCGCTGGTCCTGCGCGGCGCGGTCGCCTCGGTCAGCGGCGCCCTGTGCGAGGGCCTGACCTTCGCAGCCGATCGCGCGGTGACCGCCGGCGCCCCGGTGACCTGCGACGACCTGGAGGCCGCCCCGGTGCACATCAACGGCGACGTGGCCGGGGCCCTGGTCATCGCCGTGCCTGCCGTCGTCGATTCCGGCGCCGGCTCCGGGGTGCGCCGGGACGTGCTCGCCGCGTTCGCCGAACAGGCCAGCCTCGCCCTGACCGGCGCGCACACCCTCGCCGCCGTGCACGAGGCCCAGCACGACCCGCTGACCCGCCTGCCCAACCGGGCCCTGTTCCTGCACCGCGTCGAGGAGACCATCACCGACGGCACGGCCGCCCTGCTCTACCTCGACCTGGACCTGTTCAAACAGGTCAACGACACCCTCGGCCACGCCGCCGGCGACGAACTGCTGCGCGCCGTGGCCGGCCGCCTGCGTGCCGCCGTCCGCGACACCGACATGCCGGCCCGCCTGGGCGGCGACGAGTTCGCGGTCCTGCTGGAGCCGCTCACCCACCGGGGCCAGGCCCGCGACATCGCCCAGCGGGTGATCGACTCGATCGCCCGCCCGTACGACATCGCCGGCCGCACCGTCGTCACCCGGGCCAGCGTGGGCGTCGCCTACAGCGGAGGCCGCTCCGCCGAACGCCTCCTGGAAGAGGCCGACCTGGCCATGTACCGGGCGAAGAAGACCCGAAAAGGCACCTACCAGGAGTTCGAGCCGGAGATGCGAGCCGGGCTGTCCCAGGCGTGCTGACCGAGCCGGTGGCTGCGGAAGAACTTCCAGATCAGGGGGGTCGCGTCGAGCACGCTCGGCACGTCCGAGTCCGGGTTCGGGGTGGTGCTCGGCCAGTCGTGGCCCAGGCCGTCGATCCGGTAGTGCTGCACCGGCGCGGCGCAGTGCTTCCAGGTGTAACGGGTCACCGTGGCGAGCGGCGTCGACGTCGCCGGGGTGGGGGCGCACCTGTTCCGGGTCGCCCAGCCGGCCAGCCAGGACTGGATCGGGGGCAGGCTCTTGGCGGCGCTGCCGTCGTACGGGATCGTGGTGTCGGCCGAACCATGGATCTCCAGAACCGGGACCGGACGGCGTGGCTCGCAGACGCCGCCCTGCGGGTAGAAGGCGCCACTGACCTGGGCCGACGCGGCGATCCGGCCGGACAGGCGGCAGGCCAGCACGCCCGCGAAGCCGCCGCCGTTCGACTTGCCGGAGACGTAGATCCGGGCCGGGTCGGCGCACAGCCGGCGCTGGAGCTGGTTCAGCAGGTCGCTGGTGAACAGCACGTCGTCCACACCCGACGAGTAGGGCGCGCCCTGGAACGACGGTTCGCCGTCGTTGCCGATCGTGCCCTGCGGGTAGGCGACGATCGCGTCCAGCTGGTCCATCTGAGTGAGTTCCTGCTGGTACTCGCTGGTGCGGGTGCGCCCGTGGAAGGCCAGCACGACCGGCGTCGGCTGCCATCTGTGGTAGCCGGACGGGATGTGCAGCAGATAGGTGCGGGTGATGCCGCCGCTCACGACGGTCTGGGTGGTCGTCGGCGCCGGGGCCGGCCGGCCGCAGCCGGTGGTCAGGACCGGCCGGTCGACGACACCTGTCCGCGCCGCCGAGGCGGGCTGACCCGCGACCACGGTCAGCAGCATCAGGACGGCGGCCGGGATCGCAACTCTTCGTCCGAACATGGGCGGTGGGCTCCTCTCATCGCTGGGTGACGCCCATCACTGTGCTCGGAGTCCGATCGATGGCTGCCGTTGTGTTCATTCTGTAAACGTTCCGAAACAAACCGGCGCGTCTGCCGTACGCAGAAATGTTTTGCCCTGATCTGAGCCGATGGGACGCTCGGGCGGTGACCACCTTCGCGTTGCAGGCGCAGCCTGCGGATGCCGCCTCCTGGCTGGAGCTCGCCCGCCGTGCCGAAGCCGCCGGATTCGACACCCTCCAGGCCGCCGACCATCCCGGATCCTGCGCCGCACCCTACGTCGCCCTCGCCGCGGCGGCCGCCGTGACCAGCCGCATCACCCTCGGCGCCTACGTCGCGAACGCCGGCATCCGCGAACCGCTCCTGCTCGCCGCCGACATCGCCACCCTCGACGTCGTCTCCGGCGGACGCGCCCGCGCCGGCCTCGGCGCCGGCCACACACCCGCCGAATGGCTCGCGGTCGGCCGCGAACGCCCGGACGTCCAGGCCCGCGTCGACCGCTGCCTGGCCGTCGCCGAAGCGGTCCGCGCCCTCCTCGACGGCGAGACCGTCACCGTGCACACCCCGCAACTCGACGTCCGCGACGCCCGGCTCGACAAACCGCGGCCCGTCCAGGACCGGGTCCCGCTGCTGCTCGGCACGTCGAACGCGCGGATGCTGCGCTGGGCCGGCGCGCACGCCGACATCATCGGCATGTCCGGGCTCGGCCGCACCCTCGCCGACGGTCACCAGCACGACGTCCGCTGGCGTCCCGACCAGATCGACGCCCAGATCGAGCACGTCCGTCAGGGAGTCGCGGGCCGCACCTCGCCGCCTCCGCAGCTCGAGGCACTGGTCCAGGTCATGACCGTCACCGACGATGCGGAATCGGTCGCCGCTCCGCTCGCTACCGAGTTCGGCATGTCCGTTTCTGATCTCCTTGCCGCCCCGTATGTCCTGATCGGCACCGCGGCCGAGATCCGGGCGAGCATCGAACGCCACGAGAAGCGGTGGGGGATCACCCGCTACGCGGTCCGTACCCCCGCCTTCGACGCCGTCGAGGCACTTGGCCTGCTCTGACGCCAGGTCCGATTTTCGCTAGCGCCCGGCCGCGAGACACGCTTGGCTTTCTTTCATGACCCCCGATTCGGTACGCCCATCGCGCGCCGCCATCGCCGCGGCAACGGTCACGGTCGTCCTGTGGGCGTCCGCGTTCGTCGGCATCCGCGCCGCGGCCCCGCACTTCTCCCCGGGCTCACTGGCTCTGGGGCGGCTGCTCGCCGGCGCCGTCGCTCTGCTGATCTTCCTGGCGATCAGCCGTCAAGGCCTCCCGCCGCGCGCCGCCTGGCCGGGAATCATCATCTCCGGGGTGATCTGGTTCGGCCTCTACATGGTCGCCCTCAACTGGGGCGAACAGCTGGTGGACGCCGGCACCGCCGCGATGCTCGTCAACGTCGGCCCGGCGATCATGGCCCTACTGGCGGGCTGGCTGCTGCACGAGGGTTTCCCGCCCCGGCTGCTCGCCGGAATCGTCGTCTCCTTCGCCGGCACGGTCGTCGTCGGCCTGTCCATGTCCGGCGGCGGCCACACGTCGGTCCTCGGTGTCGTGTTGTGCCTGGTGGCGGCGTTCACCTACGCGGCCGGAGTGGTCGCCCAGAAGCCCGCCCTGAAACACGCCACCGCCCTGCAGGCCACCACGTTCGGTTGTGTGATCGGCGCGCTCGCCTGCCTGCCGTTCGCCGGCCGGCTCATCTCGGACGTGGCCGCCGCCCCGCTGCCGGCCACCCTCAACGTCGTCTACCTGGGCGTGTTCCCGACCGCGATTGCGTTCACCACCTGGGCGTACGCGCTGGCCCGCACCACCGCCGGCCGGATGGGCTCCACGACCTACGCCGTCCCGGCCGTGGTGGTCCTGATGTCCTGGCTGATCCTCAGCGAGATCCCGGGCTGGCTGACGTTGCTGGGCGGCGCGCTGTGCCTGGCCGGCGTGGCCGTCTCCCGCAGCCGCCCCGCCCCGGCCCGCGCCCCGGCCTCCTCCCGCTAGTCGCTCCACCCACCCGGACCCCGGCAGACCTCGGCTCGCTTCGCCTCGCCTCGCCGAGACCGCCAGCCGTCGCTGACGGCGGTTATCGGCCGTTCTTGACCGCCGTGAGCGACGGCTGGCGGTCTTGGCCGTCGCTGACGGCGGTTTTCGGGTGTGTTTGACATGCGTGAGCGACGGCTGGCGGTCTCGGCCGTCGCTGACGGCGGTTTTCGGGCGCTCGTGACCTGTGTGAGCGACGGCTGGGGATGTTCGGAGGGGGCCTGTGTGAGATCGGGGGCGGGGTGGATGCCTTTTGCGCTGGGCGGGGCGGGTAGCCGTACCGCTAAAGAAGATTTGAGCGGAGGTTGTGCAGGACGTCGGGGTACAGGCGGGTTTTGATCGTGCCGAGCGTCGGGCCGGCCTTGCCGGCCTGCGACTGCGCGAGGGCGATCGCGGTCGGGAGGACCGATTCGGCCGGGACGGCCTGGTCGACGATGTGGCGTTCGGCGGCCTCCTGGCCGCCGTACCGGCGGGCGGTGACCATCGCCTCGTGCGCGGTCTGCGGCGTGAGACGGGCCTGGATCAGCGCGCTCATGCCGGGGGTGAAGGGCAGGTTGATGTCCGCCTCCGGCAGACACCAGAAGCCGCGGTCGGCGCGCATCACCCGCAGGTCGTGGGCGAGCGACACCATGGCGCCTCCGGCGAACACGTGGCCGGGCATGGCGGCGACGGTCACCATGGGCAGGGTCAACAGGCGGGCGAGCAGCTCCTGTACGGAAGAGATGTACGCACCCTGCTGGTCGGCGTGGGACACGAGCCAGTCGAGGTCGAGCCCCAGGCTGTAGTGCTTTCCGGTGGCGGTGGTCACGAGCGCGGCCGGGGACGGCGCTTTCTCGATCTCGTCGAGCAGGCCGTTGACGGCGGCGATCAGGTCGGGGTGCAGGCGGTTCTCGGTGTCGCCGAGGTCGAGGACATAGACGTCCTCGTGGCGGTCCAGGGTCGGCATGGCAGGCCTCCTTAGTTACTCATGGGTAACATAGCGGACCGGCCCCGGTTCGTCGATGGCCACGCTCTTCGGCACAATGGGAGGGTTGGTTCGGCGGTGGCAACCCTCAGGAGGCACGGTGGCACTTCAGGAACGGCCGGAGAAGTGCGTGGTGGCCGTCGACGGCCCCTCCGGATCCGGCAAATCCACCGTGTCCCGGCGCCTGGCCAGCGCGGTCGACGGCGTCTACCTCGACACCGGGGCGATGTACCGGGCCGTCACCTGGGCCGTGCTCCAGGGCGGCGCCGACCTGACCGACCCGGACGCGATCGCCAAGATCGCGCTGGAGACTGAGCTGTCGATCGGCACCGATCCGTCCGCCCCGCACTTCGCCGCCAACGGCACCAACGTCGACGCGCCGATCCGTGGCCCCGAGGTCACCGGCGCCGTCTCCGCGGTCGCCGCGGTCCCGGCCGTCCGCAAGCACCTGGTCGCCCTCCAGCAGGCCATCGTCGCCGGCCACCCGCGCATCATCGTCGAGGGCCGCGACATCGCCTCCGTGGTCGCCCCCGACGCCGACCTCAAGGTTTACCTCACCGCGTCCGCTGCCGCCCGCGCCGCCCGGCGCAGCGCCGAGGACGCCACCGACGTCGCCGCCACCGAAGCCGACCTGGCCCGCCGCGACAAGCTCGACTCCAGCCGCGCCGTCGACCCCCTCAAGCAGGCGTCCGACGCCGTCGAGGTCGACACCACCGGCATGGGCATCGACGACGTCGTCGCCCACCTCCTGCATCTGCTGAACAGCAAGGTAAGTAAGTGACTGAACTTCCCGCCGGCCTCGATCTCAACGACTTCGAGGGCGGGTTCGACTTCTCCGGTCCCGACTCCTCCGACTCGTCCGCCGAGGAATACGCCGGCCCCGTCCCCGTCGTAGCCGTCGTCGGACGGCCCAACGTCGGCAAGTCGACGCTGGTCAACCGCATCATCGGCCGCCGCCAGGCAGTCGTCGAGGACAAACCGGGCGTGACCCGCGACCGTGTCCCCTACGACGCCCAGTGGAGCGGCCGCCGGTTCACCGTCGTCGACACCGGCGGCTGGGAACCGGACGCCAAGGACCGCGCCGCCGCCATCGCCGCGCAGGCCGAGATCGCCGTGCAGACCGCCGACGTGGTCATCTTCGTCGTCGACGTCTCAGTCGGCGCCACCGATGTCGACGAGGCCGCCGTCAAGATGCTGCGCCGCAGCCACAAACCGGTCATCCTGGTCGCCAACAAGGCCGACAACCAGAACCTCGAACTCGAGGCCGTGCACCTGTGGTCGCTCGGCCTCGGTGAGCCGCACCCGATCTCCGCCCTGCACGGCCGCGGATCCGGCGACCTGCTCGACGACATCCTCAACGCCCTGCCGCCGACCCCGCCGGTCGTCGAGGGCGGCCCGCGCGGCCCCCGCCGGGTGGCACTGGTCGGCCGGCCGAACGTCGGCAAGTCCAGCCTCCTCAACCGCGTCGCGAAGGAGGAGCGCGCCGTCGTCGACTCGGTCGCCGGCACCACAGTCGACCCGGTCGACAGCCTGGTCGAGATGGACGACGAGGTCTGGCAGTTCGTCGACACCGCCGGCCTGCGCAAGCGCGTCCACCAGGCGTCCGGCACCGAGTACTACGCGTCCCTGCGTACCGCCGGCGCGGTCGAAGCGGCCGAGGTAGCGGTCGTACTGCTGGACTCCGGCGAGGTGATCAGCGAGCAGGACCAGCGCGTGATCACCCAGGTCATCGAGGCCGGCCGGGCCCTGGTGATCGCCTTCAACAAGTGGGACCTGGTCGACGCCGACCGCCGGTTCTACCTGGACAAGGAGATCGACCGCGACCTCAAGCGAGTCACATGGGCGGTCCGGGTCAACATCTCGGCCAAGACCGGCCGCGCCGTCGACAAGCTGGCGCCCGCCATCCGTCGCGCGCTGGCCTCATGGGAGACCCGCGTGCCGACCGGGGCCCTCAACCAGTGGCTCACCGCGCTGACCCAGGCCACACCCCACCCGGTGCGCGGTGGGCGGGCTCCGCGCGTGCTGTTCGCTACTCAGGCCGGGGTGGCTCCGCCGCGGTTCGTGCTGTTCACGACCGGGCCGTTCGACGCCGGCTACCTGCGGTTCATCGAGCGCAAGCTGCGGGAGGAGTTCGGCTTCGAGGGCACACCGATCGAGGTGTCGGTGAAGCCGCGGAAGAAGACCGGGCCGGGGGGTCGCGGAAAAGCCCACGGGTGAGGTTGGTAGTCTGTAGGAGATGTCGCGCGGGGTTAAGGCTTCGGGCGGGATCGGGCTGTAGCGCAGCTTGGTAGCGCACTTGACTGGGGGTCAAGGGGTCGCAGGTTCAAATCCTGTCAGCCCGACCGATCAAGAAAGGCCGTTGACCTAGGTATATTACCTGGTCAACGGCCTTTCTCGTTACCGCGCTTGATCCTCAAATTCCTACTTGGATGGGTGTATCTGGGGACCGTTTAGGGACCAGACGACACATCCGTGGACTCCTTGACTGCCGTTTCGCCTGTTCAGACAGCACGCAGTCGGGGGCCGTCGAGGGAGCCCGGGGCACGGAGGTGGGCACTCAGCGCGTCTCCCGCTGCGTCGATCGAGCGCTGATCCGGGTGCAGGTACCGCTGTGTAGTGCTGAGCGATCCATGCCCGGCGATCTCGCGCAGCACGTGCACCTTGACACCGGCGTCGGCCATCCACGTCAGTCCGGTGTGCCGCAAGTCGTGGCGGCGTAGGTGCTCGTACCCCAGCGCGGTCACCACCTCGTCCCAGTGCGTGGCGTCGCGCAGTACCGCGGTGCTGATCCGGCCGCCACGCGGCCCGGTGAACAGCCGTGTGTCCGGGCCGGACGCAGAGTCCAGCCGCTCGGCGACCATCGGCCGGACCTCTTCGATGATCGGCACCTTGCGGGCGCGCTTGCCCTTGGTGCCCTTGTCGATCAGGCCACCCGGTCCGGGCGTGGTCTGCCGCCGCACGGTCCAGGTCCACGTCCGCCGGTCGATGTCGCCGGCGCGGACGCCGGACACCTCGCCGATGCGGGCCGCGGTGCACCCGGCGAACATGACGACGTGTCCCCATCCGGTGAAGTGGCCGTGTGACCGGGCCACCAGCGCATCTGCGAGGGAGGTCAACGCCTCCCAGTCCGGTAGCGCGAGCGACCGCGGATCGTCCAACTCGTCCTCGGCCTGCTGGTACGCGCGTTGCCAGCCTCTCACCCGCGCGACATTGCGATCAACCAAACCGTCCCGCACGGCCTGTTCAAGCACTCTGACCAGCATGGCAAGGGTGTTTTTCAGGCTCTCCGGTCGTATGTGTGGGTGGTTTGAGGGGTTTAGACAGGCGCACGCCGTTGCAGGCCTTAGGTTCCGGTTTGTCGAGACAGGATCCGAAGGCGGGGGCAACGGCGTGCGTTCTGTAAGGGTATGGGGTGAACTGCTGCGTATCGAGGAAGCAGTCGTCGAGTCAGTACGCGTCGAGGCCGGCGAGATCGTGGTCACGGTCCGGCCACACGCTCGGACCACGCGCCGGTGCGGGGTCTGCGGGCGCCGGGCGCCCGGCTTCGACCAGGGCCACGGCCGACGGCGGTGGCGCACGTTCGACGTCGGTACCCGCCGGGCATACCTGGAAGCGGCCGCGCCGCGGGTACGGTGCCGCGTGCACGCCGTCGTGGTCGCCCGGCTGCCCTGGGCCCGGCACGGCGCCGGGCACACCCGCGGCTTCGACGACCTGGTCGCCTGGTTCGCAACCCGGATGTCCAAGACCGCGGTCGCCCGCTACCTACGGCTGGGCTGGGACACCGTCGGACAGATCATCGCCCGGGTCATGGCCGACG
>NZ_JBEZXU010000036.1:0-113201 GCF_040638175.1 Actinoplanes sp. NPDC026670 | reverse complement strand
TCTACACGTACTACAACCATGAGCACCGGCATTCCGGGATCGGCCTGCATACTCCGGCCTCAGTGCATCACGGCACCGCCGGTCAGATCCGTGAGCAGCGGCAGCGCACCCTCGACGCCGCCTGGGAAGCGCATCCGCAACGGTTCGGACGCCGCCGGCCGCAACCACCGCGCCTTCCGGACCGGGCGTGGATCAACAAACCGGACGACGACCTTGAACAGGCCGCCGCCACAGCAGCGACCAGCCTTCCGGCAGCACAAAGCTAAACAAAATCAACAAACTGTCTCAGTTGACTTGACAGGTTCCGTCTAGTGCACGAATCCGTGCGGGATGGCCCAGTGCGCGGAACATGTTGGCCTTCGCGCGGTCCAGCGGCACCGGCATGTTCGCTCTCCCCCGCGTGATGCCCATCGTCGGCAGCGTCGGCCACCGGACTGCTTTCCGGCTGCCATGCCGTGCGAGAAGAAGGCAATGGGTCGCCCCTGAAACGCGCCTGCACAGACCGGCAGCCCCCAGCAGGCTCCACGATTGAAATTTGAATCTTTAGAGTTTCAAAAACTTGCAACTGATAGGGCGCTGGTGACTAGTCTTCAGGAAAAGCTCCAATCTCGTCGCACATAGTGTCCGATTCGTGCTCCCCGCTTCGGCACATCGTCGTCCAAGCGAACGACGGACCGTGCTGCGGCAGAGTTGAAGGGAGGACCCTCGATGCCGGAACTGCACGCAACCCTCAGAGAAGCGCTACAGGTGGACGGCGCAATCGCAGTTGGCGTCGTCGACTACCTCAGCGGCGCGACACTGGGGGTCGCCGTCAACGGCACGAGCTTCGATCCGGTGAAAGCCGCCGCGGTCAGCGCCGAGATCCTGTTGGCCAGATGGCAGCACATGGAACGAGTGGGCATCAGCGGGCTGATTGAGGACGTCGTGGCGACGGTGGAGGCTCGATGTCACCTGATCCGGCCGTTGGATGCAGGTCCCGGCAAACACATGCTCGCCTATATCGTCATGCAGCTGCCCGCTCCCGACGATCTGGAGGACGCTCGCGGCCAGTTGCGCCGGATTGAACGGTCAATTGAGCGCTGAACAACCACAGACCACCCATGACGACGGTCGGGTCTACGTGTCAATCAACAGCTTGCTCGCGTAGCACCGGACCATCCGAACGAATTCCCCTTCATGTTGAGGCGGCACTCATGCCAACCGGCGATCTGAGCGTCACCATATTGGAACGGGCACCCATGGGCGCGGTGGTGATAACGGTTGCCGGCGAAATCGACGCCTCCAATGCCGCCTGGCTCAGGGAGATCATCAAGCTCGCCACAACACAGATCATCGCGACCGTCGAGATTGACCTTGTCGACGTCACCCTCCTCTCGCGCTCCGGGCTGGAAGTCCTGATCGAAGCACGCGACACCATGGACGGCAGGTTTGCCGTCATCGCCGCCAGCTCCACGGTCAGGCGAGTGCTCGGTTTCATGGAGCTGCTCGGCGGGTTCGGGCTTGGTCACGAGAGCCAGAGCTGACATCCGCGTGGCTCAGCAGCGGGCGGCGATCACCGCAGCACGGCCGGCCGATAGGCGGTGAAACGAGTCAGCGCGCCGAACGTGCTGCTGCGGCTGCACTCCGAGGTCCAGCCGCAGCCGAACCGATCACGGCCAGATGGCGCGGCGCGCGCGACTCGCCGAAACACGGGAAGCTGTCGAATACGACACTTTATGCATGTATGAAGTTGCAAAAATCTTCAAGTCGCTGGTCGAACATCTTCAGTCTGGCTCCTGATCAGAATCCCGAGGCGGACATCGTGTCCGATATCAACAGCGTCATGCGGGCCATCCTCGGCGGACAACACGACGACCCGGAGGATCTAGAGATGGCCGAGATGGATGTAGCGCTCAAGGACACGATGCAGATCGAAGGTGCCGTCGGCGCCGCTCTGGTCGATCAGACCAGCGGTATGGCCCTGGGAACCGCCGGCGGCGGGAAGCACCTCGACCTCACGGTCGCTGCTGCCGGCAACACGGACGTCGTACGAGCCAAGCTCAGGGCGATGGAGATGCTCAGCATTGCCGAGAAGGTAGACGACATCCTGATCACGCTGGAGACTCAGTATCACCTGATCCGCCCGTTGACCAGCCGATCCGGCAAAGGCCTGTTCCTCTATCTCGTGCTGGACAAGGAGCGGGCCAACCTGGCCATGGCACGACACCGCCTGCGCGACATCGAACGAAGGGTGGACATGTAGGTCCGACAGGACCGCGCCCACGACCGCTGGAGCAGCCGAAATCCGACGGCACACCCACCCACCGGATGTCCACGAGCGGCTGAAACGGCACCCATCGCTTGGGGTTGCAAATTGACGCTTCGTACGTGGCAGCGCTGACGCGCCCACCTCGATGGGCAGTGGTGAGACCTAAGCCCCGCTCATTGCCGCCATTGCCGCGCCGGCGCATTTCCCGCGTCTTCGATCCGCCGACGCCGCACGACCTGGATACGGGCGATGCGTTCACCCTCCACCGGCCGGGGATGTTGACGAGCCAAGGACGACACGGCGAACGGATTAGACCGGCGCCACCGGACACAGCATGATCCGATCCGGATTCAACGGACTCCGGCGGTCACGCAGTCTCGCCCGTGGGCGAAGTCTGGTCGAGGGCATAGGCCGCCGTAGGCGATGTGACCCGGGCCTGCCGTGCAGGCCTACACGGCGATGAACCCCGACGGTGCACGGCGGCTGGGTTTTGCCTGCTGCACACCAGGGACGGCTATGGCGGCGGTGACCGCCGTAGCCGTCCGTCCGCGTCGCCGGTGGCGAGGGCATCGACTGGCCGGACATCGGTTGAGTCGGCGCCGTTCAGCGCGAGCCGGTCAGGTCCTGCTGGATACTGCTCTCGTCGTTGGCCTTGGCTTTCAGTTCGCTCAGCAGCCCGTCTCGGTCAGTCAGCAGGTCACCGAGAATGCGCCGTCCGGCGGCCAGTAGGTCCAGTACGGCTGGCGAGCCGAGTTGGTACATGACCGACCCGCCATCACGGAAGGAGACCACGATGCCGGCCCGGCGTAGTACCGCCAGCTGCTGAGAGAGGCCCGACGCCTCGATATCGATTTCCGCCAGAAGTTCCCGTACCGACCGTGGCCCCGATTGCAGGAGCTCCAAGACACGGATCCGGATCGGATGCCCCAGCGTGCGGAACATCTCGGCCTTGGCTTGGTACAACGGCACGGACACGAACATTCCCCCATGATGGTTGCTACCGCGTCGATGGGATGTGTTCAACGCAGCCGATATCCCCGCTTCCGCCGTACGGATCCTTGTCAGGCTACACGGCGGCACTGCACTACCTATATGGGTTAATTTCGGTATAAAAATCACCATAACTACACCAGCATGACAGAACACCCGAAGGATCCCAGCCCTGCAGTTGCAGTCCTTCACAGGTCCACAGTTTCCAACTTCACGATTCCTGTTCGCGGGACAGCAAGAAAGAGTCTTTCGGCCCTTCCTAACGGGCTACATACCCGCCAGACGACAACCGGACACCGTAGCCATCCGAACAACCGGCGAGCCATCACACTCGGCAGGCCTACTGGCGGCGTGTTGACCTCGATCACCCGGCTCGCTGTCCGGGTCTCGGTCGCGGCGGGCGCGAGCAGGTTGGTCTGCTCATCAATCGAGTTGATCACCTGTACGACGGCTGCTGATCTCTATCGACGACCGGCCGAGCCTGACCACGATCTCGTTGGCACGATCTCGTTGATTCGTATCGCGCTGGTGGCTGGCCTGTAAGGCGACTGCTCCGAGGCAGCAGCCACCTGATCGGCGTTCTCACCGACCTACCGCACCATGGTGCCGATCGCGCTCGCCGAGGCATCCAGTGCCTGCGCCAGCTCGGGCCTGACCGAAGCAGCACGGAGGTGGGCTACACGGTGAAGGTTTTGGTACATGACCGCAAGGCGGCGAGAGCTGCCTCGTACTGATCGAGTTGTGCCCGAAGCCGGACGACGTCCGTTCCGGTGCCGTGGTCGGCGAGGTATTCCGCCAGGGCGCGCAGCAGTTCGTAGTTGTGGTCGACGGTCTTGACATAGAGCTCGGCCAAGGCCCGGCCTTCAGGTTCATCCAGGAGTGCCATCTGTTGTGTCCTCACCAGCTGATCCGCGTACGTCCCCCGGCAACGCTCATGTTTGTCGTGGCCGGCCTCGCCCAGGCGGTCGTTCACCGGCGCGGGCGGGGACGCCTGCCGACGCTAGGCTCTGGTGATGCCGCTGAACGGGGCGGCACGGGGGGCCTGGCCAAGTATCCGGAACCCCATCCACGCATCAGCGGGACCGATCTCGAGGTCGCAGTTGCAAACTGTAGCAATTTCACATTACTGCGAAGGCGGTTTGCCGGTTTCCGCCGGGAGCCGGTCGGGCACGCCGGCAGGCCGTCCGAGTGTGAGTCAGGTGGCCAGCCATGCCGCGATCTGAGTACGGGTCCGGAAGCCAAGCTTGCGCAGCAGGTTCTCGACATGGGACTCGACGGTCCGGCGCCCGATGCCCAGCCTGTCGGCGATCTCCTGGTTGGACAACCCGGCGGCAGCCAACTCGGCGACCTGCGTCTCCCGCGGTGTCAGGTGTGGTCCGCGGCTGACAGCAGCCGACGGGAGCCCCGGCCCGGGCTCACGGTTCAAGGCGAGCGCCACCGCCGTATCCATGTCGAGTCTCTGGCCCGCCCCAAGAGCTCTCCGATACGAGTCGGCATTGAGCGACTGCCGGATCGTCTTCTCTGTCTGGGCATGTTCCGCGGAGTGGAAGGGCGATCCGAAGGACGGCAGCCCGAAGGTCTGCCAGAGCGTCTCGGCAGCGCCGAGCAGACGTGTTGCGCGGTCGCCGTCGCCGCGGTCGGCCAGCAGCCCGGCAAGCAGTTCGATGCACATGACCAGGCCCACTACGTCGTGGAACTCGGCTTTGATGTCGATGGCCTCATGCACGTGGGCGAGGGCCTGCTCGGGTTCGCCTTTGACACGCAACCCGAGGGCCAGCAGGTAGTGGACGTAGGACATCTGCCACCGTTCCCCCAGATGACGGCACAGGTCCTCGGCTCGTCCGGCGATGGTGATCGCATCGTCTAGGTCGCCGTTCATGATGTGAGTGATTCCCAGGCACGGCAGTGTCCGCAGCAGACCGGCGGGCGAACGC
Organism: Actinoplanes sp. NPDC026670; assembly: GCF_040638175.1. Lineage (NCBI taxonomy): Bacteria > Bacillati > Actinomycetota > Actinomycetes > Micromonosporales > Micromonosporaceae > Actinoplanes > Actinoplanes sp. NPDC026670. The sequence goes on along the minus strand of NZ_JBEZXU010000036.1, from coordinate 108,029 downwards.
CCGGGCGCGCCGTGCTGGTCCAGGGCCAGTGTCAACAGCCTGATGGCAGCGCCGAGATCGCCACTGATCGCCGCGATCATGCCGAGGGTCTCCTGGGCGCACGCCTTCAGGTCGTCGTCGCCGGCGTCGGTGGCGTCGGCGAGACATTCCTGCGCCATCGCTGTCGCCGATGACAGGTCGCCTTGAGTGCCCGCGACGAAAGCGCAGGCCCACAGGGCACGGCGGCGCGCCTGGCCGGGTGGGGTATTTCGGCTCAACGCGCGTTGCAGGTAGCGGCGGCCCTCTCGTAACCGTCCGCCGGCTATCCAGAAGAACCACAGTTGCGAAGCCATGATCACGCCGGCGCACACCGCCTCGGGGTCCTCGTCGTCGAGGTACGAGTCGAGCGCGGCCCAGATGTCGGCCTGGCTGTGACGGATCTCGTCGAGCCAGCTACGTTGATCGGCGCCGTTCCAGGCCTGCTCGGCGTGAGCGGCCTGCTTCGCGTAGAACCGGCGATGCCGATCTCTGTATGTCGCCGTTTCCAGCGACTCGCCGAGTCTCAGCGCCCCGTACTCGCGGATGGTGTCGAGAAGCAGGAAACGCGGGGTGACGCCCGGCAGGCGCATCACCACAGATTGTTCCAGCAGAGCGCCGAGATGGTGCGGCAGGTCGGGGGCCGGTAAGTCGTCGCCGCAGCACACCTCCTCCACCGCGGCGAGGTCGAACTCTCCGGCGAACACGCTCAGACGCTGCCAGAGCAGGCGCACGCTCGGATGACACAACTCGAAACTGCCGTCGAGCGCGGCGCGTAGCACCTGCTGTTGCCCTCGTCCGGGGCGACGGGTCGCGAGCAGCCTGAAGCGCTGGTCGAGGCGGTCGATGACCTGTGTCACCGACAGTGTCAGCAGGCAGGCCGCTGCCAACTCGATGGCCAGCGGAATCCCGTCCAGCCGTCGGCAGAGCGCGACGCCGCTGGCCACATCCTGCTCGGTGAGAGCGGCACCGGGGATCACCGCAGCACGGGCTTTGAGCAGTTCGTAGGCGTCCGACGACCCGGCCCGCGGCTGCTCGACTGTCAACGGCCGTAGCGGGAACACCTCTTCACCGGCGACCTGCAAGGGCAGCCGGCTGGTCGCGATGATCCTGACGTCGGGCGCGGCGGACAACAGGTGCTCGACCAGGTCCGCGCACCGTTCGAGCTGGGTCTCACAGGCGTCGAGAATCACCAGCATGCGCTTGGAACACAGAAACTCGGTCAACGCGTCCCGGCTCGCTCGCGCCGACATTTCCCGGATCCCCAGCGCCTGCGCGACGAGATCGGCCACCGGCATCGACACGTCCGTACCGGTCAATGCCACCAGAACGACTCCGTCAGCAAACCGGCGGGCGTTCTCCCGGGCGGTCTGCACCGCGAGCCGGGTCTTACCGAGACCGCCGAGACCGGTGACCGTCACTGCCCGTGCGGCTGTCAGGCGGTCCCTCAGCTGGGCGAGTTCGTGGCGTCGGCCGACGAAGCTCGTGGCGTCCACCGGCAAGGCACGGCCCGCATGTCGCCCATAGGTCCCGGACCTCATCGGCTCGCCCTCGACCTCACCTTCACCCGGGCCCCAGCGGCTCACCACGCCGCATACCTAGCAGACCGTGTCTACGTATCCCTCTCCGTAGTGTCACGGTACCCAACCCCCGGCAGCCGGTGGAGGCTGAGATCCCCGCCGACGAGAGAGGCCACAACCATCTCTACCGACAACGACGCTGTCGCCGATGCGGCCAGCCGCGGAGCCGAACTCGCGATCGTCGCCGAGTCGCTGCTGACCGAGGCCAGCTTGGACGTCATCGACACCGCCCACGCCGCGGAACTGGCCAAGGCCAACGCTCTACTCGCCATCTATTGGGAGCTGCGCCACCAACGCGAAACCCGGGGCGCTCCGGCTGAGAAGGCACCCGATCGGAGGACAGCGAGCCCGCCCACCGACGATCAGCAGCAAGGCATCGGCACGGCGCCGCACCCACCCGAGCCAGGAGCTTGACCGACGGTACGGCTGGCGTTCGCGCCGAAACCCGGGACGATGAGATCGGGAGAACCAGGCTCGTCAAGACGTGGAGCCGTGTAGAACCTGATGAAAGATCAAGTTCTCGGTACGTTCGACAGGAGCACTCATGTCGGCTCCTCTCTACCAGGCGCAAGCCGAGCTCTATCGCACGCTCGGCAATCCGATACGGGTTCACATTCTGGAGCTCCTTCAGAACGATCCCCGAGCAGTCCGTGAGCTCCTGGCTGAGGTGGACGTGGAGCCGGCACACCTCTCCCAACAACTGGCGGTGCTACGCCGCGCTTGTCTGGTGAAAACCTACCGAGACAAGGGCGTCGTTATGTATGCCCTGGCCACGCCCGCCGTTGAGCAAATCCTGTCACTCGGACGTCAGGCGCTCACCGGCAAGGCCCCACTGCTGGCCGAGTTCACGACCGCCGGAACCGGCGAAGGCTGACGACGAGCGGCACGGCGGCCGCCGATCCGGCTGCATCTGCTACACGCTGCGCGACGACCTGCTCGGCGAGGTCGCCGACCTCACCGCTGGGCCGTTCCACCCGCAACGGCTGTGGGACTTCCTCGACTACGCGGTGACTGAGTACGGCGTACTGCGCTCGAAGGGTTTTCTCTGGCTCGCCACCCGTCCCGGCATGATCGGGCTCTGGTCCCAGGCGGGCCCCGACGGCCGATGCGACCCCCGGCAGGCGTACCGATCATGGTGTCGGGAGCGGTGCTTCCCGCCTGACCGGCCGAAACGCCATAGCAGTAGCAGTCCCGACCGGGTGGTCCTCGTCAGGTGCAATCGGCGGCGTGGTTCGGGTTATTGCACATGCTGAGATGATCGCGTGATGGAACGGGTCAGTAGTCGCGTTGTGTATCGAAACCCCTGGATGGTCGTCCGGGAGGATGAGATTCGTCGCCCGGACGGAAGTCCTGGCATCTTCGGCGTGGTAGAGAAGCCTGACTTCGCGTTGGTGATGCCCCGCTGGCGGGATGGCTTCTGGCTGGTTGAACAGTTCCGATACCCGGTTGGGCGGCGTGGGTGGGAGTTCCCCCAGGGCAGTTGGGGGGAGGGTGGCGCTAGCGGGGACCAAGCGGCACTCGCCCGCCAAGAGCTCGTCGAGGAAACCGGCCTGCGGGCTGCGTCCCTCACTCATCTGGGCCATCTGTTCGAGGCTTATGGCTTCTCGACCCAGGGCTTCGACGTCTATCTCGCGGAAGGGCTCGCTGAAGGCGAGCCTGATCGGGAGGCAGGTGAGCAGGATATGATCCATCGAGCGTTTACCGATCAGGAAATCGCCGGGATGATTTGCTCGGGGCAGGTTGTGGATGCGCCATCGCTGGCGGCACTGACCCTCTTCCAGCTCCAACTGTCGTCCAGGCACTTCTTGACTTCACAGTAACCCCAGCGGCTCGCGGCCCCTGTCTTCGCGGTCAGAGGTTGTCGGCTCCCGGTATGCGAGGTGTTCGCCGTGCGGGCGGGCTGCAACCACGATCAATATTTAGCCCAAGGTCACAAGGTGGTCCGGAACCGGTCAATGGCCAATCAGTTCGCCGGTCTTGCACAAGGCTGCCACGGTCCAGAGATGTGCGGGCCTGTCCTTGGCAAGCCGGACCACCACACGAACGGCTCTGCCTAGCCCAAACTGCCGATCTTTGGAGACCTACAGAGGTCAGGTAGTGGGCAGGCATCCCGCGGCTACGGCGGGTCGTTCGAGGCACTCAATAGGTAAGGGCCAGCAGGAGCATGCCGCACTTTCCCATTGCTTTCGTCCGGCGGCGAACAGAAAGCCAACCGATCACCGGTCGCCGCCGGTCCACCGTCGGCGCGGCGTCACCCGCCGACAGGTACCGTCCGGCCGGATTCGTGGGCGGCGACCGCCGCTTCAAGCAGGCGCATAGTACTCAGGCCGTCCCGGACGTCGGGCAGTGCCGCGAGCTCCCTCGAGGCGTCCTCGCCGAGCCGGGTCCGCATGACAGCATGCGCGCAGTCCCGGTAGATGTTGGCGAACGCCATCAGGTAACCCTCCGGGTGCCCGGGTCGGATGCGGGTGGCCGCCTGGGAGAACCCACTGGTGGTGGCCATGCCGCGGGACACCCGGGTCATGCCGCGGCCCGGGCGCAGCAGCCACAGGTATTCCGGATCATCCTGGCGCCAGTGCAGTGAGCCGTCGTCGCCGAAGATGCGGAACTCCAGGCCGTGTTCGGCGCCAGCGGCCACGAAGCTCGACCAGAGGCGCCCTGCCGCTCCGTTGCCGAAGCCGACGGTGAGGTACGCGTTGTCGTAGACCTCGCGGCGGGCGGCGACGGTACTCAGATGCGCGGACACCTCGGTGACCCGGTGCCCGGTCACATACTCGACGATGTTGTGCACATGACTGCCGATCTCGCCGAGCAGACTCGCCCGGCCCATCGCGGACGCCCGGAACCTCCAGTGCCGGGTGGACGGGTCCCCGGGTTCCCGCAGCAGGCTGGGCTCGCCCCCGGCGAACTGGCCCTCGACCAGGCGGATCTCACCCAGCGCACCGGAGCGGACCAAGTGCCTGGCCTCACGCACCATCGGGTAACCGGTATAGCAGTGGGTGACCGCGAACAGGCCGGTACTCGACTCCACCGCCTTGGTGAGGGCTTCCGCCTCGGCGAGCGTCGCGGTCATCGGCTTCTCACAGAGCACGCTCATGCCCGCGGCCAGAAAGCCTTCGGCGATCTCCGCGTGGTACAGCGGTGGCGTGATGATGACGGCGACGTCGATCCCGTCGGCCCGGTCTCTCTCTCGCTCGATCATGGTGCGCCAGTCCGGGTAGCTGCGTTCGGGTGGCAGGAGCAGAGCTCGTGCCGACGCGTCAGCCCGGTCGGGGTCGCTGCTCAGGCAGCCGGCGACGAGCTCGGCCAGGCCGTCCGCCCGCAGAGCGAGCAGATGCGTGCGCCCGATGACCGAGCCGGCGCCTCCGCCGACAAACCCGACACGAAGCCTGCGGCCGAATCGTTCAAGGATCTCAGGTGCGGACATGCGAGTGATCCGATCTTCGTACGGCAGGCACGGTCAGGGACGGCCGAGAGCGCGGAAGGTCCACCCTGCCTCGCGCCAACTGCGCGCGTCGAGGGTGCCGCGCCCGTCGACGACCTTCGGAGCCGTCATGCGGCAGGCGAGCAGGCGCGGGTCGATCCGGGAGTACTGGGACCACTCGGTCAGGTGCAGGAGCAGGTCGGCGTTCTCGACGGCGGCCTCCGGATCCTCGGCGTAGTCGAGGTCGGAGTGCGCCTTGCGGGCGTTGTCGAGCCCCTTGGGGTCGGTGACGACGACCGTCGCGCCGAGCTCGTGGAGTCGCTGGGCGACGGCCAGCGCGGGCGAGTCACGGATGTCGTCGGTGTCCGGTTTGAAGGCGGCACCCCAGACGGTGACACATCTGCCCCGGACGCTGCCGTCGAGGAGTTCGCAGGCGAGGTCGATCACGCGTTCGCGCCGCCTGTTGTTGATCGCGTCGACCTCGCCCAGGATGGCCAGGGCGGGGCCGGCGCCGTGTTCTTCGGCGCAGGCCATGAATCCGCGGAGGTCCTTGGGCAGGCAGCCGCCGCCGAAGCCGAGGCCGGGCCGCATGCCCCGGTGCCCGATGCGGGTGTCGTGGCCGAGGATGTCGGCGAGCAGGCCGACGTCGGCGCCGGTGGCTTCACAGACCTCGGCCATGGCGTTGATGAAGGAGATCTTCGTGGCGAGGAAGGCGTTCGCCGACACCTTGGCCAGCTCGGCGGTGGCCCAGTCGGTGACGATGGTCGGCGTACCCGACTTGATGATCTTGTGGAAGCACTGCTTGAGCAGGGTTTCGGCCCACGACTTCGGGGTTTGTACGCCGATGACGAGCCGGTCGGGCCGCAGCGTGTCGTCGACGGCGAAGGACTCGCGCAGGAACTCCGGGTTCCAGGCCACCTCGACGGCTTCCCCGGCTGGCGCGTGCTGGTGCAGCAGGTCACGGAGGCGGGCGGCGGTGCCGGCAGGGACTGTGGACTTTCCCGCGACGACGGCCGGGCGGGACAGATGGGACGCGAGTTGACCGACCGCGGTGAACAGGTGGCCGAGGTCGTACGCGTGGGAGTCCGGCCGTTGTGGCGTACCGACCCCGATGAAGTGCAGGTCGGCGAAGGCGGCGGCCTCCGCGTAGGAGGCCGTGAACCGCAGGCGGCCGTCGGCGGTGTGCCTGGCCAGCAGGTCGTCGAGGCCACGTTCGTGGAAGGGCGCCTGTCCCGTGTTCAGGACGTGGACCTTGCCCACGTCGGAGTCCATGCCGAGGACCTCGTGACCGAGTTCGGCCATGCAGGCGGCATGGGTGGCGCCGAGGTATCCGCAGCCGATGACAGTGATTTTCATGAACGGTGGGGTCCCTTCGGCGGAGGCCATGTGCTGGCGGGGTGGTCGGGGCGGTGCAGCGAGGCCTTGTGATCCGCGTAGCCGTCGATGCGGTCGCGGATTCGGCCCCAGTTGGGGTTTCCGTCCCGCTGGCTGCGGACGTCGCGCCACATGTCCGGACCGGAGCGTTCCTGGTGGTAGACGTGACACCCCTCGGCGTACACGGGGACGCAGCCACGATCGGTGATCATCCGATGGGCGAAATCGATGTCCTCGTAACCCCAGTAGCCGTCGAAGGACTCGTCGTAGCCGCCGATCGTGAGTGCGTCCTCGCGGCGGAAGATGACATTGCACCCGTGCATGACGTCCCAGGGATGACTGATCGGGATTCTGTCGCCGAGCTGCCGTAGCCGCGTCATCCGCCGGTCCTCGACGAGGCCGTGGTTGGAGGCGCTGGCTGTCAGTGGTGCCTGGCTGAGCGAGTGGGCGTCGGCGGCTATCGTGTCGGCGGGCACCTCCCGGGCGTCGACGAATATCCGCTCCGCGGAGAGGATCACCGGCGATTCGGGGTACGCCTCCAGGTGCTTGCGCAGGCAGGGAAAGTACGACGGACCGGGGATGCAGTCAGCGTCGAGGCACAACACCCACTCGTTGCGCGAGAACCGGATCCCGGTATTTCGTCCCAGGCTCAGCGAATACCGGGTCCGCAGCCGGGGCAGGTGCACCAGGAAGACGGGGAGCCGATCACGATACCGGCGGTGCACGGGTTCGAGGGAGTCGATGCGAGAGTTGAGGTCGACGACGATGACTTCGAAGTCGTCCATGACGTCCGGTTGGGCGGCCAGCCCGGCCAGGGTGCGGTCGAGTTCCGCCGCCAGGTCGAACAGCGGTATGACGACGGACAGTTTCACGTGGCGCTCCAGCGCCGGTATTCGCGGTAGCGCTCCGCCACATCCCTGGACTCTTCCGCCCATCGGTCCGGCAGGTGCTCGACCGAGGCCGGCTGGAAGGACATGCCGGGGTCCGTCACATCGATCCGCCCGTCGTGGTTCTCGATGTGTTCCAGCAGTGCGGCGGCCTCGGTCCGGATCGCCGGGGTCACCTCCCACCAGGCGCCGCTGCTGTGCTCGGCGACGCGCCGGCGCAGGTCGGGCAGGACCCGCTCGGTCCACTTGAAATGATGCACCGGCACCAGCAGGTCGTCGTCGGGCAGCCCGTCCGGGCTGTAGTGGCTGCCCAGCACCAACGGCAGGGAACTGTGCGCGAGGACCACCTTGCGCGGGTTGCCGCCGAGCAGGCGTGAGGTGAGGAAGCCACCGAGCGGGTAACTGGCGTCCAGGCCCTTCTCTGGGGCCCAGTCGGCAAGCGCACCGTCCGCGGAGACCCGGTCGAATAGGACTCCCCCGACCTGCCGGCTCCCTCGCGCCTCCGCCTCGGCGACGAGTTCCTCGGGCGGGCGTGGATACCCGTGGAACTCGTCCACGTCGGCCAGGACGTGCCAGCCGGTGCCGGCCCGCCGGCGCAGGTGGTCCCGAAGGTCGCCGTGGATGTGTTCGTGCCATGGTCCGGTACTGACCAGGACCGGCCGGCCGACCAGTTGCTCGCAGCATTCGAGCAGTTCCGCCCGCCGGTCCGGTGACGCGTGTTCGGTGAAGTGGAAGGCGACCAGGACGTCGTCGACGCCGTGGGACCGGTAGTGGTCCACGAACGCGGCGAACATCTTCGGCGGTACTGGCCCCACCACGGCGATCAGCGGCAAAGGCGATCGAGGACTGGTCATCGATTATGTTCCTCCGAGTCTGGAAGCTTGGTCCGGACGGCGTTTCGGCCCGCGACCGAGGCGTTCACACCGGTGAGTTCAGCAGGCCTCAGACACCTCCGACTCCGGTGTATTTGCGCAGGCCCGCGGCGAACAGGAGTCTGGCCGCCGTGAAGGCCAGGATCCCGACGAACGGTGCGGCCAGCGCCAGCCAGGGCGGGAACGGCAGGTCCGCCGTCTTGCCGGCGATCTGCGCGGCCGGGACGTAGCCGATGAAGGCGATCGGGATGACGAAGGTGAACAGCACCTGCACGTTGAGCGGGAAGATCTTGAGTGGATAGCTCCCGAACGTCGCCAGCAGCTCGTCGATCCACTGTGACCACGGGATAGTCGAGATGGAGCGCAGTGCGAAGCAGGCTATGACGGTGTGCAGCGACGCCTCCAGGAAAACCCCGCCGGCGACGGCCAGGATCAGGTAGCCGACGTGCTGGGCGGTCCAGTCCACGTCCATCTCCGGCACGGCGATCGTGAACAGAGTGACCGCGACGGCCAGGTCACCGATGGCGTTGAGGAACAGCTTGTCGAACAGAACCTGCCGGTAGACGGAGAGCGGGCGCAGCATGAAGGTCTCGACCTTGCCTTCCTGCACGATGCGGGGCAGTGCCGCGAGCGAGGCGAATCCGGCGACGTACAGGCCGTGGCTGAGCAGCCGCAGTGCGGCGACCAGGAGGATCTCGCCCTTTGTCCAGCCCGCCAGATTCGGGAAACGGTTGACCAGCACCGTGGCCAGCACCAGGACCGAGGCCTGCCAGATGATGCCGGAGACGATCGCGAGCAGGAAGTCGCCGCGGTACTCCAGGCTGGCCCGGAAGTTCACTTTGGTCACACACCAGGTGAGCCGCAGGGCGTGGAATCTGCGCCTGCGCAGCCGCGCCAGCGCCACGGTCCCCGGTGGGCGCCCGGCGTGCCGGTCCTCGTCCGGGGATGTCCGTGCCAGGTCTCCGGGTATATTCATCCGCCCTCGATCGCTGTGCTCGACGCTGCCCGGCGCCACATCAACCGGGTCAGCAGGACCAGCAGCAGGATCCACAACAGTTGTATGCCGATGAGCGGCACCGCCGCGCGCACCGGGATCCGGCCCACATACACCGACAGCGGGGTGTTGAGGATGTTCTGAAACGGCAGCACCGCACTGATCGCACGGAACCAGTCCGGGAAGAACCAGAGCGGCGCGATGGCGCCGGACATCAGGTTCATGACGAACTGGTAGATGTTCAGCGCGTTGGTGTTCAGCATCGTCCAGAAGCAGACGAGGTCCAGTACCTGATTGAGGTAGACGAGTGTGACGCAGCCGAGCACGAACGACCCGAACCCGACGACCGCGGCGGCCGGGCCCGCAGGCACGGCGACGACACCGATCTGCAGGCAGACGACATAGCCGAGGGTTCCCCAGGCCAGACCGTAGGCCCGGTCTCCGATGGCACGCATGAGGTAGTACCGCCGCGGAGGGATCGGCCGCACCAGCCAGTAGAGGATGGTTCCCCGCTGCAGGTGCTGGACGATGCTGTCGCGGGAGAACATCCGGTCGATGCCGCCAGTCTGCGTCACCAGGACCGCGAGGACCGCGTAACTGACCGTCTGAGTGGCAGCCGCGCTTTGCGCACCCCCGGACGCCTGGTAGAAGCCCCGCCAGAAGCACGCCACGACGAACAGCTGCATGGTCAGGCGGATGGCGGTGTTGACCGGCCGGGACCGCTGTCCGAGTTCGGCACGCCAGGAGACGCCAGCGATGGTGGCCCAGCGGCGCGCCGGCCGTCCCCGGGCCGGGCTCAGCCGTACCCGCCGGTCATCGAGTTTCGCGGTAGGCAACGTTCATCACGTCCTCCAGATCGTGGGAGCCAGCTCCGTACCGGGAACGGAGGTCCTCGATTTCGCCGTCGAAGACCGTCCGGCCGCGGTTGACCAGGACCACCCGACGGGCGAGCCGGTCCACCTCCGTCATGTCGTGTGTCGTCAGCACTACCGTCCGGCCGCGTGACTCGACCTGGTGGCGGAGGAACTCCCGGACGCCTTCCTTCGCGAGCGCGTCCAGGCCGATCGTCGGTTCGTCCAGGAACACGACGGGTGGATCGTGCAGCAGTGCCGCGGCGAGGTCGCAGCGCACCCGCTGGCCCATCGACAGGTGGCGTACCCGGGTCTGCCAGAAGGCGGACAGCTCCAAAAGTCTGTCGAATTCGCGGAGCCGCACCTGATAGTCATGCTCGTCTATGCCGAAGACCTCACGCAGGATCTGGAAACTGTCCCTCGCCGGCAGGTCCCACCACAGCTGGCTGCGCTGGCCGAAGACAGCACCGATGGCCATGGCGTTGGCCAGCCGGTCGCGGTGGGGCACCAGCCCGGCCACGGTGAGACTGCCGGCGGTGGGCTCGAGAATGCCGGTGAGCATCTTGATCAGCGTCGACTTGCCGGCGCCGTTGGGACCGAGCAGCGCCACCAGCTCGCCCTCCATGACGGTGAGGCTGGCCTCCTCGACGGCGACCTTCGTCTCGTACGACGGACGAACGAGGTAGCGCAGGCCACCGGCCAGACCCGGTTCGCGGCGCGGGACCTTGAACGTGCGCCGCAGCCCGCGGGCGACGATCATCTGCCGCGGGCTGTCGCTCATCGGCGGTCTCCGCGCCGGCGGCGCAGTACGGCGACCTGCGACGGCTGCAGTTCGATGCTCCCGTCGTGGACGGTGCCGCTCAGCAGATCGGTCCCCGACGCGGTGACCCGGTGCGCCCCGGTCCGGTCATGGTTGATCAGGAACAGGTACTCCGCGTGCTCGCCCCGGCGGACCACCGCCTCGACCGGCTCGGGCCAGTCGGCGACCCGCACGCCGGCGTCGGTGAGGACCTTCGCGAGCAAGGCGGACAGCGCATCGGCTTCGAGGCGTGCGGCGACGTACCAGGCGCTGCCCGCACCGAAGGTGTGGCGGGTGACGGCCGGCTCGCCTGCGTCCGGCCCGCTCGCGAAGGTGAGTTCCGGTTCGGCACCGGCCGTGACGACCCGCTCCGACCAGACCCCGGCCGTCGTTCCGTCCGACAGCAGCACCTGTTCGCCCAGGCCCAGGGGGTGGAATTCCTCGGTGTACAGACCGAGAACCTCGCGCAAAGCACCGGGATACGGGCCCGGGTACACGTGATCGTTCCGGTCAACGATGCCGCTGAAGTAGGAGACGAGAACACAGCCGCCCGCGGCGACGTAGTCGCGCAGGTTGGCGGAGCAGGCCTCGTCGAGCAGGTAGAGACTCGGCAGCACCAGCAGCCGGTACGCGTCAAGCGCAGCACCCGGATGCACGATGTCGATGGTGACCTTGCGGCCCCACAGCGCCCGGTAGTAGGCCCGCATGCGTTCCACGTAGCGCAGGTCGCAGCTCGGTTTGTCCTCGAACTCCATCGCCCACCACGACTGCCAGTCCCACGCGATGGCCACCTCGGCGAGCACGCGTGAACTGCGGATCTCCGACAGGGCACGCACGTCGGCGCCGAGAGCGACCACGTCACGCCACACAGCCGTATCGGTGTGGGCCTGAGGCAGCATCGCGGAGTGGAACTTTTCGGTACCGAAGCGCGACGCGCGCCATTGAAAGAACATCGCCCCGTCCGAGCCGCGCGCGATGTGGGCGAGGGTGTTGCGGCGCATCTGGCCCGGCATCTTGGCCGGGTTGCGGGGCCGCCAGTTGACGGCGCCCGTGGCGTGTTCCATGAGCAGCCACGGGTGCCCGCCGGCCACCCCGCGGGCCAGGTCAGCGTACATGGCGAGCAGAACATGACTGTCGGATTCGGCCGTCTGGAGATAGCTGCTGGTGCCGACGTAGTCGACGTGCCCGGCCCATGTCCAGTAGTCCTCGCACCTCGCCTCACCGACCATGAAGTTCGTGGACACCGGGATGCCCGGTGTGACGGCCCGCAGGATGTCGGCCTCGGTGCGGAAGCAGGCGATGTACTCGTCGTTGGAGAAGCGCAGGAAGTCGAGACGCTGGGTGGTGTTGACCGGCATCGGCGCCCGGCGGGGCGGGTTGATCTCCTCCCACTGGGTGTAGGTCTGGCCCCAGAAGACCGTCCCCCAGGCATCGTTCAGTGCGGTGACCGATCCGTAGGCGCGGGCGAGCCAGCTGCGGAAGGCTGCCGCGCTACGATCGCAGTAGCACAACGGGGCATGTGCGCCGTACTCGTTGTTGACGTGCCAGGTCCGCAGCGCCGGGTGTTCCCGATAGCGTTCGGCGAGTGCCCGGGTGATCCCGGCGGCCGCCCGCCGGTACTCCGGGGCGCTCGGGCAGAAGGACTCGCGTGCCCCGGTCCCGAGGGTGACACCGTCGGAGGTGACGGGCAGCACCCGCGGGTGGCGCCGGAGAAACCATGCCGGAGGCGCGGCGGTGGGTGTCGCCAGGCTGGCGCCGATGCCGGCGCCGGACAGCAGGTCCATCACCTTGTCGAGTTCGGCGAACTCGAACCTGCCCGGCTCGGGCTCCAACGAGGCCCATGAGAATGTATTGACATTCACCAGGTTGACGCCGGCCTGCCGCATCAGGACGACGTCCTCGTGCCATGTCCCGGGTGGCCATTGCTCCGGGTAATAGTCAGCCCCGAAGATCATCGTGTCCGTATGGGGAAAACGGGGCGCCGAGTGCAACCTGATCTCCTCGCTCACGTGCCTCATGGGAACGGATCTCGGTGCAATGAGCACCGTCCTCGACTCACAAAGATTTGTCAACCTCGATTGAAATTGGGTTGATAAACGCTTCGGCGGGCCCGGCGCAAGGGTTCACTCTCCCCAGTTGAACACCAAGAGACCAGGTTTATATGCACCTATGTCCTGATATCAGATACCGGAAAGCTCGAGTCTCACGAAGACCACTGTGACCCTCCGCCAAAACATCGTGGCTCCCACCAAAGACTCGAATTCCTATTTACTCAGCTTGCCGGTTTTCCTATCGTCGGCCGAGTGGCTCGACCGGCGCTCGTCATCCGCACCCACCGGACCGCCAGGCCGGCACAATAGCCATCGCCGGCCCAGCACGCATCCCTCTGCCGGCAAAATGGTCGATCTCATTTCCAGGAAGGCATTGAGATAATGGCGTTCCCGGCACGACCTTTCCCGATCCCGGCAACCGAAGCACCGCACTGCAGCAGCGGGGAGGGACGATGACCCGGGCCGACCACCGGGCAGTGGTGACCGGCGGCGCCGGCTTCCTCGGTTCGCACATGTGCGAACGGCTGCTGGCGCTCGGCTACTCGGTCGTCTGCGTCGACGATCTGAGCACCGGAGCCCCGGACAACATCCGCGCACTGTCGCGATTCCCGGCTTTCGAGTTCATCCAGGCCGACGTGTGCGCGGGCCTGGACGTCACCGGCCCGGTGACCGAGGTCCTGCATCTGGCCTGCCCAGCCTCACCACGTGACTATCTGCGGCTTCCTCTGGAAACCCTGCGAGTCGCCTCGATCGGCACCCAGCACGCCCTGGACCTGGCCGCCCGGCACCGGGCCCGGTTCCTGCTCACGTCGACCAGTGAGGTTTACGGCGACCCACTGGTCCACCCACAGCCGGAGTCCTACTGGGGCAACGTCAATCCGGTCGGTCCCCGCTCGGTGTACGACGAGGCCAAACGATTCAGCGAGGCACTCACCGTCACCTATCGCCAGCAGCACGGCCTCGACACCCGGATCGCACGGATCTTCAACACGTACGGCCCGCGGATGCGCGGCGACGACGGCCGGATGATCCCCACCTTCATCACCCAGGCTCTCGCCGACGCGCCTCTCACCGTCGCCGGCGACGGAGGGCAGACCCGCTCACTGTGCTACGTCGACGACACCGTCGACGGCCTGCTCGCCCTGCTGACCAGCTTCGACGTTGAAGGACCGGTGAACATCGGCGGCGGCGCGGAACTCAGCGTCCTGCAGACGGCCCGCCTGGTGATCGGGGCCGCCGGATCGTCGTCCGGCATCGTCTTCGTGCCCCGCCCCGAGGACGATCCCTCGCTGCGCTGCCCGGACACCACACTCGCCGCGCAGCGCCTCGGCTGGCAGCCCCGGATCACACTCGACGAGGGCCTGCGGCGAACGATCCGCTGGTTCGCCGAATCCCGCGCCGCAGCCTCGGAGCCGGTCCGATGACCGCTTCGACCCGATCATCAGCCACCGCGGGCGGCACCACGCCGCAGGAGTTCAGCGGCATCTCCGTCGTCATCCCGACCAGGGGAAACCCCGCCTCGGTCGAACGCCTCATCGCATCCCTGCGGGTCGCCGTCACGCAGCTGCCCACCGGCGTCCACGCCGAGATCATCGTCGTGGACGACTCGGATGACGGCGACGCCGAGCGCATCCGCAGCAGCTGCGCGGACTCCGGCGTGCGCTACCTCCGCGGACCCCGCCGGGTCGGGGCCAAACGCAACCTCGGTGTCGCCCGTTCCCACCACCCGCTCGTGCTGTTCATCGACTCCGACTGCATCGCCACACCGAATCTGGTCTGCGAACACCTGAAGATCCACAACGCGTTGCGCGGCAGACCGGACATCGGTGCCGTGGCCGGGCCCACCGTGGTCGAAGGCGACGCAACCACCGGCCCGTGGCGCACCGTCCGGCACTCGCTCGTCGCCAACGCGCCGTGGAACTGGCCCCTGCAGTTCGATCAGCTGTGGTGGGCGGCCACCTCCAACCTCTCGGTACGTAAGACCGCCTTCCAGGCGATCGGCGGCTTCGACGAGAACACCTACACCGTGGTCGGCGGTGAGGACGTAGACCTCGGCGTACGCCTGGACGCCGCGGGTTACGGCACAGCCGGGCACCCCGCCCCCGTGGTGGTCCACGCCACCGACGGCATAACGCGGCTGCACCAGTTCCGGCGCAAGCTGTTCCTGTACGGCCGAGCCTGCGTCTATAACTGCGCCCGGCAACCCGAATACACCCGCTGGCGGCCGAATCCCACCACCATCGCCCTGGCCGCCGGCGCGGTCGCGGCACTCCTGCCACGGCACCGCCTGCCACTGCTGCTGACCGCCGCGGCCGGCACCGCCCTGTGGTTCGGCAACGACACACGGCGGATCGCCCGCCGGACCGGTGTCTCCGCCGTCTCGGCCGCCGCGACCACCTCCGTCGACTGGAGCTACCACCTCGGGATCACCCTCGAGGCCCTGCGGCGCGGCAGGCCGGCATTGGCCATGAAGCGCTTCGACTACTTCCGGGCGGAACGCTTCACGCCGGCGGGTCCCGGGACACCGCCGCAAGGACAAGACGAGGAGCCGACATGAATCCACGACTCGTGCTGCAGACCGGCATCTACGGCTACGGAATACTCGGGCGGCGAGCCGAGACCGACCTGGAAGGGACCCTCGACGCCATCCGCGCCGCCGAATACGACGGCCTGGAGATCATGTCCCCGCTCCTGGACGATCCGGCCAGGCTCCGCGACGCCTGCGCCGAACGTGACCTCGACATCGTGGCCCTGCACCTGTTCTGGCACGAACTCGACGACCTGCACTGGGCGACGCTCAAGGCGCTCGCCTGCGACCGGCTGATCCTGTCCGGACTGCCCGTCGAGTCGGCCGACAGCATCTCCGGCAGCCTGCCCGCACTGCGTGAGCTCACCGCACGCGCCGCGGACGCGGGAGCGCGAGTGGCCGTGCACAACCACGAGGAAGAGGCCAGGCCCCTGCCCAACGGCCGCACACCGCTGGAGATCCTCTGCGCCGAGACCACCCCCGACGAGCTCGGATTCGTAGTCGACCTGCACTGGGCCGCGGTGGCAGGGGCACTCGACCGCACCCTCGAGGCCACCGCGGGGCGATGCGACTACCTGCACATCAAGGACGGCCTGATCGACGACCCACAGGCACCCCACTCGTTCGACCTAGGCACCGGAGAGGTCGACCTGGTGCGCGGCTGGTCCACTGCACGCAGCACCGGGACGATCACAGTCGCTACCGTGGAACGGGCGATGCCGGCTCCCGACCTGCCCGCCGCGCTCCGGCACGACGCCGAGTTCACCAGGCGGCTCTGGCACGTCGGCGCCCTGGGGCAGGGGGCCACCCGGTGAGCCGTCCACCGCTACGGATCGCACTCATCGGCTGCGGGGCGATCGCCGAACTCGGCCACGCCCCCGCGTTCCTGACGCTGGGCGGCGACGCCACCGTCACCGCCGTCGTGGACCTCGCCCCGGCCCGGCGCCAACTGCTCGGCGACATGCTGTCGGTTCACCCGGGCCGCCGCTACGACAACGTCGACACCCTGCTCGACGACCCCGAACCGATCGATCTCGCGGTGGTCGTGCTACCACCGGACCGCACTCCACCCGTCGTGGAACGGCTCCTCGCCGCCGACATCCGGGTCCTGTGCGAGAAACCGATGTCCGTCGACGTCGGCGTGGCCGCCCGGCTGGCCGGGCTCGCCCCGCCCGACCGGCTCGGCATCGTGCACAACTACCTCTACCGCAGCGACGTACGCCAGGCGATACGACAGGTGCGCGCCGGAACACTCGGCCGCATCCGCTTCCTGCGCCTGGAACAGCCCGACCCCGGGCACTTCCCCGGTGCCGGTGTGAGCCCGTACTGGCGGCGCCGGCACGCCGGTGGCGGCTGCCTGACCGACAACGCCTACCACTGGATGTACGTCGCCGCGGAACTCGCAAACTCCCCCGTCGTACGGGTCACCGCGCGGCTCTCCCGGCCCGACGTCACCTCCGCCGAGGACGTCGCCATGGTTCTGCTGGACCATGAGAGCGGCACCCTCACCAGCGTCCAAACGGCCTGGTGCGCTCCTCGCGCCCAGCCCGTGCTGGAAGTACACGCCCAACACGGATCACTGCGCCTCGAAGGCGACTGCGGGGCCTGCCAGGTCTACCCGGACCCCGGCCCAGCCCGGTCGGAGCCGGTCGAACCCTCGTACGCCGCGATGTTCCGGGAGGTGTTCGCCGCGGTCCGCGCCGGGCAGCCCTTCGCTGCACCCGCCGACGCCTGCGTCGGCGTGCTCACCGTGCTGCGGGCCGCCACACAGTCCGCACGCCAGGGCCGGACCGTCCCGGTCGAAACAGCCATTGCCACCTCCCCCGGTGCGCCCCCTCCCACTCCCCTGCCCCGACCCGCATAGGAGCCGGTTGCCGTATGTCGAACTCAGTGCCCCTCGACACTGCCCTGACCGTGGCCGTCTGCAGCATCGGCCGCGCCGACCTGTTCCAGTCCCTCCGGCTGATCGCCGCGGACGACGTCAGCTCCATCGCCGAGGTGATCGTCGTCGACAACACCGGCGGTTCCCTGGACCGTACAGCCGTCGCCGACGCCTCCGCGAACGTCCCGGTACGGGTGCTCGACGGCTCCGGCACCGCCTCCGACGGGCGCAACCTGGCCCTGGCCAGCGCCCGGACCGACGTGGTGCTCTTCTTCGACGACGACTGCCTGCCCGAACCCGGCTGGGTCAAGGAGATGGCCACCTACATGTCCGCCGAGCCCGAGGTCGCGGCGGCGTTCGGCCGGGTCGAACCGGTACCCCTGCCCAACTGGCGGCTGGAATCCGAGGTCGTACCCCTGCTCGGGGAGAACGCCTGGGCGACGGCCGAGACACCCGACGGTGAGCTGTGGTGCCCGGCGGTGTCGGCGTCCAACTGGCAGCCGGGCCCGTACACCGGGGAGCCGACCATCCCGGTGTCCGTCGTCGGTTCCTCCAACAACATGGCCCTGCGCAGGAGCAAGATGCTGCCCGGGCGCCCGGTGTTCCTGCCCCATCTAGGCCCCGGAACCGGTCCCGCTTCGGGTGAGGACACCGAACTCGGCTACGCACTGATGCGCGAAGGCCGCACCGTCGCCTACCTCCCGAGCGCCAGGGCGCTGCACAACTCCTGGCTGGAGACGGCCACGGCCGACCACAAACAACGATGCTACGTACGCGGAAACGTGGAGGCACTCGGCTACCACGCCCTGCGTGGCGACGACCACGCGGCACGCCTGCTCGCCACGTATCTCGGCAACTTCCGGGTCAGCAACACCAGCGGGCTCCACGAGCTCGGGGACATCCTCGCATGGGCGTACGGATCCCTCGCCGGCGTCCCCTCCCGGACGACCGCGCCCTGAACCGATCCGCCTACCGAGAGGAACCGATCGTAGCCGTGAACGCCCCTGCCCCCGATGACGTCCTGCGCTGGGGCATCCTCGGCGCCGCCCGCATCGCGGAGAACTTCGTCGGCCCGGCCCTGTCCCGTTCACCCCACTGCAACGTGCATGCCGTCGCCTCCCGCCGTCACGAGGCTGCGCAGCGGATCGCCGGCGCGGTGGGCGCACCGCAAACCTACCCGGACTACCGGGCTCTGCTGGCCGATCCGGACGTCGACGCGGTCTACATCGCGCTGCCCAACGCGATGCACACGGAATGGACGCTCGCCGCGCTGGCAGCGGGCAAGCACGTGCTGTGCGAGAAACCGCTCACCACCACGCTGCACGACGCCGAGGCCATCCGCTCCGCAGCCCGGGAGGCGGGACGCGTGGCCGCGGAGGCGTTCATGTACCGCACCCACCCCCAGCTCGCGACACTCGTCCGGCAGATCAGGGACGGCGCCATCGGTGAGGTCCACAGTGTGGAGGCGGCGCTGTCCTTCGTGCTGGACGATCCCGCCGACATCCGCATGTCGGGCGACCTGGGCGGTGGTGCGCTGCTCGACCTCGGGTGCTATATCGCCGACGCGGCCAACCTCGTGTACGGCGGCCCGCCGGTCGCCGGCACGAGCATCAGGCACCGCGGTGAGACCGGCGTGGACCTGCACACCTGCGGTGTCCTCGACTACGGCCAGGGCCGGACCGCCCAGCTCTCGGCCAGTTTCCTGCTCCCCTGGCACGACTCACAGCTGGTGGTCCGCGGCGACAAGGGCAGCCTCACCATCGACCACTGCTTCAACCCGGGTACCAGCGACGGCCGTCTGACCCTGCTGACGGTGGACGGGCAGCGGGAGACGACCACCTTCCCCGGCGTCGACATGTACGAGCGGATGGTCGACCGGTTCGCTCACGCGGTGTCCGGGCGCGGCGAACCCCACATCACTCTCGACGAATCCGTGGACGTGCAGCAGGCGCTGACGCTACTCACCGCACCGCCCCATCGCTGACGCGACGAACCGCCTTCCCAAGCCCAGTGAGGAGATTGTCATGCTGCACGACGACTGGCTCTTGAGCGCACCGGTGCATCCATTCGAACTCACGCAGCAACGCCGCGAGAACCAGGCCCTGAACATCGAGGAGTACGAGAACGGCAGCGTCGAACTGCGCAGCCGTCCGCTGTCGCTGTTCATCGAGCTCACCCAGAACTGCAATCTGAGCTGCCCGATGTGCCGCTTCGGCGAGAAGTACGATCCGGCCCTGAACATGGACGAGGAGATGTTCGACCGCCTCGCCGACGAACTGTTCCCGTACGCGCATCTGGTGGACGTCCGCGGCTGGGGCGAATCGACCATGCTGAAGGGCTTCGGCAAGATGGTGCTGCGCGCCCTCGATCACCGGGTCCGAGTCCGGGTGGTGACCAACGGCCAGATCAACCGGCCGGCCATCTGGGACGCGATCATGAGAGGGCAGGGCATCGTCACCGTCTCCTGTGACGCAGCCTCGCCGGAGCTTTTCGAGAAGCTGCGGACCGGCGGCACCCTGGAACGGCTGGAAGTCACCTGCCGGAACCTGGTGGAGGCACGCGACCGCCATCAGGTCCCCCGCGATCATGTCAACTTCAACGTGGTCTCCAGCATCGACAACCTGGACGAGCTTGCCGGCATCGTGCGGCTCGCCGGACAGCTGGACATCCCGCTGGTGGTCATCCACCCGCTAGTCGCCAACGTCAACGACCCCTCCCACCTGCGCCAGGACCTCGGCCGGACGCGTGAGGCGTACGCCGAGGCGGCCGAGGCCGGCCGGGAGATCGGTGTCGTGGTGCAGCTCGGTGCCGCCCCCGATCCCTCGCTGGCGCTGCCGGAGATGATCCGCAAGCCGGCCTGCATGCACCCGTGGAGCTACGCCTACATCCGGCACAATGGCGGAGTGGGGTTCTGCGACCACCTGATCGGCGACGACGAGTTCACGCTCGGCTCCCTGCGGGAAAACACCTTCGAGGAGATCTGGAACGGCGAGGCATGGCAGTCGTTGCGGCGCGCCCACCTGCACGGCGAGATACCCGACCGGTTCGCGCCGTGCCGCTACACCTACGCGCAGCGCTACATCGATTTCGAGTACCTGGTGCATCCCGAACGGGCGAAGATGATCGTGAGCAGCGCCACGCACGCCGAGGTGACCCGGACCAGGGACCCCCGGCAGGTGCCCGCCGTTCCGTTCAGCCTCGAATCGGCGTCACAGGTGCTGGTGCCCACCCACATGCTCTCCGACAGGCTGCGAAGCCTGCCCGACACACCGGAGGCGTAAGCCGCCGGGCCCTCCGGACCATGACCGGGCCGCAGATGAATGGAATCGAGAATTGAGTACGAAGTCCGAGCACCTTCCCGGCGGTTTCGTCAGCGGCACGGTTCTGGAGGACGGCACGGTCCGACGCAGCCCGACCGCGAACTCTGATTTCGTCAACCGTCTGCTGCGGCATTTTGAGGCGAAATCCTGGAACGGCGCCCCCCGCTACCTCGGGAGGGACGCACACGGCCGCGACACCCTCAGCTACGTGGAGGGGTATGTGCCGTGGGAGGGCCGCAACCTCGCGGTCGCCTCCTCCGAGGCGCTGGCAGCGGTCGCCCGCCTCGTCCGGGCAGCCCACGACCTCACCGCGGGCCATCCACTGGCGGGCGAGCAGGAGGTGGTCTGCCACAACGACCTGTCGCCGAAGAACACGGTGTACCGCGCCGCCGACGAGTCGTTGACGCCGATCGCTCTCATCGACTGGGACCTGGCGGCTCCGGGGCGCCGTGTCCATGACGTGGCCCATCTGTGCTGGCAGTACCTGTATCTGGGCCCGGACACGCAACCGTCGTGGGCGGCGGGCCGCATGCGCGAGGCCGCCGACGCCTACGGTCTGGCCCCGGTCGACCGCGCGGAGCTGGTCGCCACCGTGGCCTGGTGGCAGGACCGCTGCTGGCGGGGCATCGAGAGAGGCGCCGCCGGCGGCGATCCCGCCATGATCGGTTTGCGGGACGCCGGTATCCCGGAGGAGATCCGGGCCGCACACGCCTGGGTGACCTGCCACCGGAAGTCGCTGGAGGCCGGCCTCGGCGGGTCCTGAGCCGAGTCACGAGGGGCCCCGCCCACGGATATCGATGCACTTGATATCGGTGCACGGGGTCCCTCTCGTCCGGCTTGCTCTCAGGCGGGCAGCATGTCGGCGCTGACAAGGTCGTGGTCGGAGATGGGATGGCCAGCCGAATTCACCGCTGGCCAGCACCGGGGGTCCCTGGCTACCAGACCACGCCGGAAGAGCCAGTCCATCCTGCGGTGCGGGGGACGCGGCAGGCCGTTGCCCAGGGTGCGCCGGGTCGGGACCGGCGAGTTGCAGTCCAGCCAGTCGAAACCGGCCGACGCGAAGACGTCGAACAGCGGCTCGTGACGGCCGGGGTCGGCGAACCAGGCGTCCGGTGCATGCTCGTCCGGTACGTCAGTCGTGTTGAAGTCGCCGCCGATGACCGTCGGGAGCATCGAATCCGCCGGCTCGATGAGCGCCGAAAGCTCCTTGGCTCTGGTCCCGGAATCCGACAGGCTCTCCAGATGGACGCTGCCCACCCGGATCCGCGCCGGACCGGTGTCGACGGTGGCGAACAGCGCCCGCCGGCCACCGAGCCGACGGTGATGCCAATCCAGCGAATACCACGAGCCCTGCGCGGGAGACGTTACGATCAGGGGGTCGGATAGTGGAAACCGGGACAGGATCCCGTTGCCGTGCAGCCCGGCCAGATTGGGCTCGTCCGCGTACTCCACCTGCTCGGACTGATTGCCGGAGCCCAGTTCGAGGAACTCCACGCAGTAGGCGTAGCCGAAGCCGAGCTCCCCGGCCAGGGCACGCAGGGTGTGCAGGTTGGCGGAGCGGGACATGCCCACGTCCATCTCCGACAGAAGGACGACGTCACAGCCCGAATCCCTGATGAGCCGCACACTCGCCCCAACGTACTTGCACCGCTCCGCGTTCCAGGTGCCGATCCGCACCGGCCCGTGGTGGTGCGCGACGGCACCGGCCGGCTGGCGTACCTCGACCTGCTTGAAGATCCCGGCCTCGCCGCACAGCCGTTCATGTTCGGCCAGGTCACCGGCAGCCAGCCGGGCACGTTCGAGGAAGTCCGCGTCGATCGCGGGCAGCTCCGCCACAACCTCCAGGCTCACGCGCCGACCGCCCGCACGTGCTCGCCGGAGCGGTGCGGCATGATCCGATCGAGGTCGGCGCAGTCGCGGAACCGTTGCGCGATATCCACCGACTCACGCCAGATCCCGTCCCGAAGAAAGGTCGGGATGAAGCCGAGTTCCGAGAAGCTGTCGTTGGTCACCTGGAGGGTGTTCTGTGCCTCCTCGATTCGCGGATTGTCCACATAGGTGATCGCCGCTCCGGTCGAATCGGAGATCACGCCGGCTACGTCCACCACCCTCAGGCACTCCGCAACCTGGTTTCTGATCCGTACCCGCTCCCGCGCGGCCGGCGGATTCTCCAAGGCGAGATTGACACAGGTCACAGCGTCTTCGAGGTGGATGAAAGCGCGAGTCTGTTCGCCTTCGCCATAAACGGTCAAGGGATGACCAAGTGCCGCCTGCATTAGGAAACGATTCACCACGGTGCCCCAGATGGAGTCGTAGTCGAAACGGTTTATCAGAAGGTCGTTCTGTTTCGTCAGCCGGGTCTGTGTGCCCCAGACGACACCCTGGTGCAGGTCGGTGATCCGCAGACGGTCATATCGCGCGTAGAACTCGAACAATTGCGCGTCCATGCATTTGCTGAGGTGGTAGATGGAGACCGGTTCGAACGGATGCAGAATCTCCACCTGACGGTCCGGATGCTCCGACGACGGAACGGTGACCGCGAGATAGCCCTCCGGCATCGTCCAGTCCTTAGAGGAGTAGCCGTAGACGCCCACCGAGCCGAGGTGCACGATATGCGTGGGCAGCCTGGTCAGGCGGATCGCTTCGAGCAGGTTCTGGGTGGCCATCAGGTTGTTGCGTACCGTGTAGTTCCGGTGCGTGGTCGACAGCATCGAGTAGGGCGCCGAGCGCTGCTCCGCGAAGTGCACGACCGCGTCCGGCCGGTGCTCCTCCAGGACCGCACTCAGGGCCTCGACGTCGGACGAGACGTCCAGATCGACGAAGTCGATGCTCCGGCCCGAGGTCTCCCGCCAGGCTTCCAGGCGCCGCTCCGGGCTCTGGATCGGGGTCAGCGAGGCGGTTCCGAGTTCGGCGTCGATCTTACGGCGGCTGAGGTTGTCCACGATGACCACCTTGCGGCCACGGTCGGACTGATCCAGAGCGGTGGGCCAGCCGCAGAATCCGTCTCCGCCGAGCACAAGGACAGTCCGAGGATGCGCGTTCGGCATGTACGACTCCTTACCAGGGTGTCGGGTGCGACAAAGGTCGAGGACGCCTTCGAGGAACTTTCCGGCGGGGAACGGCGGAGTTCACCTCACGGAATACGGCGCGAAAAGGGCCACGAGGAGGCCTTCTCCGCCACGAGGTCTGCACCCTGATGAATTGGCATCACAGATGAGCGTCAGCAGTTTCGCTGCGTTCGGGTGCGAATTCTCTGATTCCTGCAAGCATGGCTCCCGCGTACAACGATCAACCTATCGAGAGTGCTCCCAGTGCACAACCACGATGCAACTCTGCTTTAACGTCGTCAATTGCTGGCTGTCTTCACGCTTGGACATCGTTGAGGCGAAGTAGTTGAATGATGCCGATGCAGCCCAATGGCGTGCACTCAGTCGTCACCGGACTGGTCGTACAGCTGCCACGCCACCAGACCGACACTCAAGGTCTGCACGTCGCGGACCGAGGTGATGGAGAGCCCGGTCAGCGTCTTCACCTTCCGCAGCCGGTAGTCGAGCGTGTTCGGATGGATGTGCAGCCGGGTCGCCGTCTCGACCCGGCGCCGGCCGCTGGCGATGTAGGCGCGCAGGGTGTCGAGCAGATAGCCGCCGCGGGCGGCAAGCGGCTCCAGTCGCTGACCGAGCCGGGCCGCCAGGTCGGGTGATCGCACGAGCAGAGCCTCGACGCACACGTCCTCCAGCACATACGGATGGGGATAGTCGAGGGACCGCGCCACCTGCATGATCATCCGGGCCTCCTCGACCGCTTCCGAAACACCGTCGTCGGTGAGGGCGTAGGCGACTCCCGCCGGCATCGGGCCGATTTTCATTTCGGCGAGCGTCTCCCTGGCGATGGCGGTGATCTCCTGGGCGGCGGTGGGAACGTCCAGCGGGACGATGAGCACGAGATCCTGCTCCTGGAACGCTGGCAGCACGTGCTGCCAGCGTGGGGCGACGGCAAGGCGGTGCAGACAGGCCCGCCGGTCCACCCCGGACGAGAAGCCGATGCAGATGGTCACATACCCGTCGGTCGCGGAGCCGTCCACGAGTCCGGCCTCGGGGAGGGGCCGGCCGGCGATGAGCGCCTCGGCGATGGCACCGCGCCGGTCGAGGCCGGGAGACGACTGCCTCGACTCGTCCATGAGTCCCGCGACGATGGCGCGCTCGAGACGATAGACGGCCGCGAAGAACCGGTCCGCCACCCGCGACATCGCGATCCGCTGCTCGCCCTTGACATGGGCGACCAGGAAGCGCCAGGCACCGGCCCCCAGCACCGGGACGGCAGTGGCGATGTCGCCATTGGCGTAGGCCTCGTCCGGAAGGTGGATTTCGCCCGTGCCGGAAGACGCGTCGAGATCGCTTTGTAAGGTTTCAACGATGTAGCCGAAGGCATTCGGAGCAACCCGCCCAAGCCGCTCACCACTCAGGCCACCCCGCAAGGCCGCCGATATGATGTCTGGCTCGTTTCGCACGAGGATGTCGATGATAGCCGCGATCACTTCATCATCAGACATCATCTATACGGCCGCCTTCGAGGGCGCGAGAACGGCCCCACAACCAACACGGCCGACTATGAAGAATAGCATCGGCGTCGATTTCCTACGGCTCACCTTCATCCTCTGCCAACCCCCGTCAATCCGCCCACATGATCGCGCGGCCGACCTGCAATAACCCATTCACCAGCCCATTAAATGTGGTTTACAAGGCTGACTGCACGAAGAGTTTCGCTGACCGACCGGTAGCGCTAACAGCGAAGCCAAGTTACCACAATCGATGGCACATCGGGCATCGAGTGTGGACATCGGCGACATCCTGAACCAGAGCCGGCGGGAGAATACCGAGGTGGGGAGCAGGTTCGAGCGCGCTCAGACCATCGAATCTCAGAGCAGATTCCCGTCATCCAGACCAGGGCGGACACACACCGTGACACGACGGGGCCATTACTCACAGGTTCGGCCATTGACGGTTTCCGGCCGACCGGTCACAGCTAATACACAGCTTCGCGGAAACCATTCAGACATCCCGGAGGCCATTCCACAGGGCTCCCCGAAGCGAACAGAAGTTTCCGGTACGTTAAACCTGACGTCAGCCGCCATACGGCCGGCGGCCACCACACGGAAGAGCACCCCGGACAGCCCTCGCCCACCTCGACAAGGCCGGTCCTCCGGCATGAACATGTAACCGGCGCAGAAGGCCCTGCGATCCGAATTCGCCGCAGGTAGAGCGCGTGGCCCCGGTCGCGTCACCGGGATAGGATCACGCGATGTTCCCCGACAAACCGAGCGCCAACGAGCCGAAAGGGAAGTCGCGGGTCACCATCTACGACGTGGCTCACGCGGCCGGGCTGTCCCACGCGACGGTCTCCCGGCACCTCAACGGCGGCAAGGACGTCAGCCCGGCCGCGCGCACGGCAATCGAGAGGGCCATCACCGAGACCGGGTTCGTACCCAACCACCACGCCCGCCGCCTCGCCGGAGGCCGGTCGAAGGTCGTCGCCCTGTTCCACTGCGTCGACAACTCGAAATTCTTCACCGACCCCAACATCAACCACCTCATGCTGGACTGCAATCGGGT
This sequence comes from Actinoplanes sp. NPDC026670, assembly GCF_040638175.1. NCBI lineage: Bacteria > Bacillati > Actinomycetota > Actinomycetes > Micromonosporales > Micromonosporaceae > Actinoplanes > Actinoplanes sp. NPDC026670. The sequence goes on along the minus strand of NZ_JBEZXU010000036.1, from coordinate 81,844 downwards.
CTTCAGCGACCACGGGATCATGACCGTCATCCCGGTGACCTCCAACGGTCCCGCGCGTGCGGCGACCCGCCACCTCGCTTCGAGGATCGTGGACCCGGCCGTCCTCTTCTGCGCGCCGTCGGACTCCCAAGCGGTCGCCGACCTGATCAAACGCCGTCTGCCGCTAGTCGCCTGCGGGACCCCCATCGGGCACGAGCACGACGTCTCCTACGTGACCACCGACGACCGGCTGGGCGCCCGCGAGATGGTGGCCTACCTGCGTCGGCGCCGGCGGCGCATCGCGATGATCGCCGGACCGGCCGACCTGCCCGGGGGCATCCAGCGGCTGGCCGGCTATCAGGATGTGATCGGCGTCCAAGATCCGGCACTCGTCGTCCACGGCGACTTCTCCTACGACGGCGGGCTGCTGGCCACCGCCGAACTACTTCGCCGCGCACCGGACCTGGACGCGATCTTCGTGGCCTCCGACCTAATGGCCAGGGGTGCACTAGCCGCCCTCCAACAAGCCGGCCGGAGGGTGCCTGACGACGTCGCGGTCGCCGGCTTCGACGACTCCCCCGCGGCGACCCACACCCATCCACGCCTGACCACGGTCCGGATCCCGTGGCGGCGCTACCCCTACGAACTGGTGCAGCAACTCCTGCGGCGCATGTACGGCGACGGCCCGTCGAGCGTCACGATGCCGGTCGAGCTGGTCATCCGCGAGTCGGCCTAAGCCGATCCCGTCGTCCGGCAAAGGACCCGATTTCCCCGGTTGAACACCCCGCCCGGACCGCCGGTTGCCGCCCTGTCCGGCAAAGACTATGACATCACGCCAAAAGATCGGAGTTCACACCAAAGAGCTGGATTTCTATTTACTCAGATTGCCGGTCTTCCTATCGTCGGCCGAGTGGTTCGACCACACCTGGCAAGCACGTCACATCGGTGCGGCCACCCACGACGACGAAGGAAAGCATGCCGAATTCCAGCGTAGTCACCGATATTCCCCGACTGCCGCCGATCGAGAGCGCGCGGCACGCCGAGCCCGGAAAGCTCGCCGGGCGGCTGACCGGACCGGTCAGGCGCATCCCCATCGCGGCACTCCGCATGGCCAACTCCCCGCGCACCAGAGGCCTTGACCAGGACCACGTCCTGGCCCTGTCCGACACCGGGGCACCGCTGCCGCCAATCATCGTCGACAGAACCACCATGCGCGTCATCGACGGCATGCACCGGCTCACCGCGGCCCTGCGCAACGGGCAGGAGGCGATCAGCGCGGTACTCGTCGACAGCGCCGGCGACGACGAGTCGTTCCTGCTGTCCGTGGAACTCAACGTGGCGCACGGGCTGCCGCTGACCCGCGCCGACCGGCGCGCTGCCGTCGAACAGATCATCCGCGGCTTCCCCGCCATGTCCGACCGGTCGATCGCCACCATCGCCGGACTCACCCCGAAAACCGTGTCGGCGATCCGGCGCACCCTCGGTGCGGCGGCCCAGTCGAGCACCCGGGTCGGCCGCGACGGCCGGATACGACCCACGAACTACGCCGACGGCCGCCGGGCGGCCGGGCTCATCGTGGCCGCCCGGCCGGAGGCGTCCCTGCGCGAGATCGCCCGGGAAGCCGGGATCTCAGTCGGCACCGCCCGCGACGTCCGCCGCCGGATGAGCGCGGGACAGGACCCGGTACCGAACGGCTGCCAGCCCGTCGCCGTCAGCGACCGCGGCGACACCTCCCCCGACCCGGCAGCCAATCGGCCCGATCCGGTGGCGGCATCGCGAACCGTCCTGGAGGTCATGCGCAAGGATCCCGCCCTGCGTTACACCGAATCCGGCCGCGAACTGCTGCGCTGGCTCGGCTCCCGGGCGGCCGTCGTACACGAGCTCGACGAGGCCGCGACGAGGGTGCCACCCCACTGCGTCCCGATGGTCAGCAAAATCGCTCAAGCCTGCGCCCGGGCCTGGGCATCCTTCGCCGACGAGCTGGAACAACAACTGGCCGAGTACAAGTGACAGAGGCGACGATCATGCGCACCGTTCCCACCCTCGCGGCACTCGCCGACCACGTCATACCTGCCGACGGCTGGCCGGCGGCCTGGGACGGCGGCGTCGCCGACTACGTCGGTTTCGAGGCCGACCGTGACCTCGCCTGGGCGATGCCGCAGCTGAACCGGCTGTGCCGGGAGGCCGACCGGCTCGCGCCCGGCAACGACTTCAGTGCCCTGCCGCCGACCGGTCAGAAACCCGTCGTGGCCAGGTTGAGCAACGACCCGGCCCTGGCCGCCGCTTTCGCCACCCTGGTCCGGGTCTGTATGGAGGGCTACTACGGCGGGGCCCGGGACCGCCCGCCCGCCGGCTGGAAGATGCTCGCCTTCGACCCGCCGGCCACCGGCCCGGAAATGACCGCGGCCGAGAGCGCGGGCATCACCGCATCGGCCCTACGCGACTCCTACGACGTGCTGGTGCTCGGCGCTGGCGCCGGTGGCGCCGTCGCTGCGAGCGTGCTGGCCTCGGCCGGAGCCCGGGTACTGCTTGTCGAACGGTCCCGGCCGATGTCCGACGCCGAACTCAGCGGCGACCACCTGCACGGCAAACGACTCGCGCTCTACCACCCGGTGGCTGGGCCGGGCCCCGGCAACCCGCGCCTCGTCCGCGAACCCGACGGGACCCTCTGGTCCGCGGACGCCGACGGCAGTGGCGAGAGCTGGGGCCTCAACGCGATGTGCCTGGGCGGCGGAACACGCGTCTGGCAGGCGATGGCCTGGCGTTTCCTGCCCGACGACTTCCGGATGGCGAGCCGGTACGGCCGACCCGGCACCAGCAGCCTCACCGACTGGCCGTTCGGATACGCCGACCTCGAACCGTGGTACCTCCGGGTCGAACACGAACTAGGCGTGGCGGGCGATGCGATGTCCTTCTCGGAACGGATGCCCCGGTCCGCCGGATACCCGATGCCCGCCCTGCCCACCGACGATGTACGCCGCCTGCTCGCCGCGGCCGCCGGCCGTCTCGGCTGGTCCGCCGGGCCGATCCCCTTCGCCGTCAACAGCACCGAACGGCACGGACGTCCCGCCTGCACGGGCTGCCCGCAGTGCCTGGGCCACAGCTGCCCGTCCGGCGCCAAGAACGGCACGCACAATACCTACACCCCCCGCGCGCTCGCCACCGGCAACTGTGACCTGATCCGGTCGGCGCAGGCGGTCCGGATCCGGCACTCCCGTGGCGAGGCCGACGCCGTGGACCTGGTCGTCGAGGAGAACGGCACCCGGCTAAGCCGCACGGTGCGGTGCGGCCGGGTGGTCGTCGCCGCCGGTTCGGTGGAAACACCCCGCCTGTTGCTCGCCAGCGGCCTCGGCAACGACCAGCTCGGCCGCCACCTGCACGGACACCGGCTCAGCCTGGTCACCGCGCGGGCGCCGATGCCGCTTCCCCGGTTCCGTGGCCCCGGCCATTCCGTCGCCACCCTGGCGGCCGCACATGACGGCCTCGCGCCCCTCGGCGGCGGCGTCATGTACGACATGTTCTCGCCCTACCCGCTGCAATTCGCCCGGATGGCCCACGCCCTCGGCGGCCCCCCGCTCGGAGTGGAACACAAGCGCTGGATGCGCTCGGAAACGGCGTACGTGATCGGCGTGATGGGGATGGGCCAGGAACTGCCGCTCCCGCACTCCCGTATCGAACTGCATCCGTCGGTCACCGACCGCAACGGTGTCCCAGCTGTCGTGTCGCACCGGGCCGACCATCCACTGACCGCGGCAAACCAGGACTACCTCACCTCGACCGCGTCGGCGTGGCTGTCCGAGGCCGGTTGCACGGACGTACGGGAGAACATCGCGATCTTCGCACCGACCGGACCCGGCTCCCCGATCACCGAACACTCGGTGGGCACCGCCCGAATGGGTGATGATCCGGCACTTTCCGCCACCGACCGCTTCGGCCTGCTGCACGGCACCCGCAACGTCCATGTGGCCGACGGGTCGCTGCTACCGACCAGCGGTGGCGTGAACCCCACCCTCACCATCATGGCCAACGTGCTGCGCGCGGCGACACACTGGGCCACGGATCAGCGGATGCCGCCCTGACCGGCCGGCATCCCCCGGGCGGCCATCGCGGCGCCCGCCAGCGGGATGAGCAGCACCAGCAGCGCATTGGAGTATCCGCTTGTCAGCACGGTTTCCCAGGAACCGTCGGCCCGGCGGCTGACCGCCTCCGCGATGGCCACCACGACCGCCGCACCCACCGACGCGCCGATCTGCTGGCTGGTGTTCATCAGACCGCCCGCAGCACCGGTCTCCCCCGCCGGCGCGCCAACAGTGGCGGTGACAGTGAAGGCGACGAACACCAGGCCACTGCCGAAACCGATCACCAGCGTCGGCCCGAGAATCTCCATGACGTACGAGCCGAGGTCGATCCTCGACAGCCAGAGCAGCCCGCATGCCCAGACGATCAGTCCGGTCATCGTCATCCGGCGCAGGCCGAGCCGGCCGATGAGCCGGCTGGCCAGCAGCGAGGAGGCGGTGATCGCCATGGTGATCGCCACGATGGCGAGCCCCGCCTCCATCGGTGAATAGGCCAGCACCCGCTGCATGTAGAGGCTCACCACCAGGATGGTGGGGCCGCTGACGACATTGACCAGCAGACAGACCAGATCGGCGCTCCGGATGCCACGGTCGCTCAGCAGCCCGGGCGGGATGAGCGGCTCGCCGGAGCGGAAGCGGCGGGCCGCGACGACGAGCACGATCGCCAGACCGGCCAGAGCCAGGGTGTGCCATGAGTAGAACTGTGCGGTGCCGATGGTCAGCAGCACGTAGACCGCGACGGTGACGGCGGTGGTCAGCGCGGTGGCCTCGAACCACGGCAACGTGCGCAGGCCACCGGTCCGCCGCTCGGTGGCGGGGATCCGCCAGCACGCCAGCGCCAGGGCCAGCGCCACCGGCACGTTGAACAGGAAGACCGAACGCCAGCCCCACAGCCCGGTGAGGGCACCGCCCAGGAAGAACCCGGCCGAGCCGCCGACGGCGCTGACCGCACCGATCGAGCCGAACGCACGGTTGCGGCGGCTCTTGGCCTCGGCGTCGCCGTCCGGGAAGAGATCCGTCAGCACCGCGATCACCGCCGGTGCCACCAGGGCGGCCGCGATGCCCTGCACCGCGCGGGCGGAGACCAGCGTGCCACTGCCCGGCGCCACGCCACCGGCCAGCGAAGCCGCGGCGAACAGCACCATGCCGATCCGCAGCATCCGCACCGGACCGGTGAGATCGGCCAGCCTGCCACCGATCAGCAGGCATCCCCCGTACGACAGCATGTAGGCGTTGTAGACCCAGGCGGCCTGATCCGAAGGCAGCCCCAGCGCGTCCTGAATCGCCGGCAGCGCAACGCCCAGAATCGACGAGTCGAGGATCAGCAGGAACTGCATCACGGTGAGCGTCATCAGTACGGCTGTCGCACCGGCCGGCCGCGCAAAGCTCCGCACAGGAATGGCCACATCTACCCCTTCGCCCCGTTATGCACGGATAGCCGTGGTCGAACCCCAACGACCGTACCGGCACCCGCCGATCTTGTCGTGCCCCCTCCCTCCCCGGGCCGATCGACCACCGTGCACGCCTGGACAGCTTCGAACGGTCCAAGGTTCACTTCGCTCGGGTCCTGAGCCATCGATCAAGATTGGGGACAAGTGGATATCTGGCACGTCAACAGCACGGCCCGCGGCGGCGGCGTAGCAGAGATCCTCACCATGCTCGTGAGCAGGGCGGACACCGGCGAGATCCGGCATCACCGGTTCGTCACACCGTCCGACCCGAGCCTGTTCAACCTCACCAAACGGCTGCACCACCGCCTGCACGGACGTAACGCCGGCCCGCTGCCGACGGCCGCGGAGGACCGGGCCTACACGGCCTACGGACATCGATGCGCCCAAGCCTTCTTCGCCGCCACCCCGGAGCCTGGCATCGTCGTTCTGCACGACCCGCAGACCCTGCCGATGGCGCCCCTGCTCGCCGCCGCAGGACTACCGGTGGCCTGGCGGTGCCACATCGGCACCGCCGCACCGAACACGGTGAGCCGGGAGACCTGGCACTACCTGCGCCGGTTCTGGACCGGCCACCCGGTACTGATCTTCAGCGACCCGTTGCTCGTGCCCGCCGAGGCGCAGCCGGAGACGGTACGGATCATCCCCCCATCGATCGACCTCACGGCACCGAAGAACACACCGCTCGGCCCCGCCGCCACCGCCGACGCCCTGCGCGACGCGGGACTCGCCGGCGTACCCGATGACGAGCCGGTGATCCTCCAGGTCGCACGCTGGGACCCGCTCAAGGACATGACAGGCGTGCTGCGCGCGTACGCGGAGTCGGCGCTGCCCAGCCGGGCCCGGCTGGTCCTGTGCGGACCGTCGCCCGCCGGAATCGTCGACGACCCCGAGGCCGCCGACGTGTTCGCCGAGGTGCGGCTGCTCCACCAACAGCTGCCACCCGGAATCCGGAACCGGGTCCATCTGACCTGTCCCGACCTCGGCGACGAGGCACGCAACGCCTCAACGGTGAACGCGCTGCAACGGCGCGCGACCGTTGTCGTCCAGAAATCCCGGGAGGAGGGTTTCGGTCTGACCGTCACCGAGGCCATGGCCAAGGGACGCCCGGTCGTGGCCAGCCGTGTCGGCGGACTCGCCCGGCAGATCGAGCACGGCCGCACCGGCCTGCTGCTCGACGACCCGGACGATCTGCCGGGCTTCGCCGACCTGATCGGTCGCCTGCTCGACCAGCCGCGGCAGGCGGCGGCACTGGCCACCGCCGGGCAGGCCCACGCGGTACGCCACTACACCAGCGACCGTGAGATCCGCGATCACCACCGCCTGTACGCCGAACTGGCCGCCACCACACGACCGGCCACACCGGCGGGCCTGCCATGACGGGCGTGACCCTGATCCTGGGCGCCAGCAGCGGATTCGGTCTAGCGCTGGCCAACGACCTCGCCGCCAACGGCCATCCCGTGGTGGGCGCGGCACGCTCGGCCCGGCCGACGAAAGGCGAGTTTCCCTACCGCCGCGCCGACGTCCGCGACGACGACTCGATCCGCGCCCTGGCCGACGGTGTGACAGCCGGGTTCGGCCCGATCACCGGACTGGTCTACTCCGTGTCGAACACCTCAGCCGTCGGGCACGCCTGGCAACTCGACGCCTCCGAGGTGATCGACGTGGTGGACGTCTCGTTCATCGGGTTCGTCCGGGTGCTCCGACTGGTGGCTCCCGGGATGCTCGCCGCCGGCGGCGGCAGCATCGTGGTGATCGGGTCCCGGGCGGCACGGGTGCCGGTACCGACCCTCGCCGGGTACGCCGCCGCCAAGGCCGCCCTCGAACACTACGTCCGCTGTGTCGCCGAGGAACTCCAGAGCGGCGGCGTCCGCATCAACACCATCGGTTTCTCCGGCGACACCGAGCTGGCCCGCCGCCACCTGGAACTGCGTGCGCGGGTGCTCGGACGTACCGAACCCTATCCGGCTCTGCCGGACGTGGCCGACAGCGTGCCCTGCGCGCGCTTCCTGCTGTCCCCCGCGGCCCGGTTCGTCACGGGCCAGACCATCGAGGCACGGCAGCCGCTGTGGACCTGACATCACCCGAACACGGAAACGGAGAGGCATGACGTGACCGACTCCCTGAGCGCCGGCCCACCCGGCCATGCCGGCCAGTCGTGGTCCGTGGAGGCATCCCTTCCGATCTCCTACCAGGTACGACAGACCCCTCACCTACTCAACCCGGATAGCGACGCACTGGAGCGGTACGCCTTCAACGGGCCGTCCAACCGCCGACTGATCGTCATTGAGCAACGCCTCTATCACCTGTATGGTGCCCGGCTGCTCGACTACCTGCGGCACCGGCGCCTACGTGGCCACCTGGTGTGCGTGAACGCCGAAGAGGCCGACAAGGATCTCGATCTGAGCATGCGGCTGATCCGGGCGATCAACGACTTCGGTATCGACAGGCGACAGGAACCGCTGATCGTCGTCGGTGGTGGGGTGATCCTGGACGTGGTCGGCTGGGTCGCCAGCATCTACCGCCGGGGAACCCCGTACATCCGGATCCCGACCTCCCTGATCGCCCAGGTCGACGCCGCGGTCGGTATCAAGACCGGGGTGAACCACGACAACCACAAGAACCGGCTCGGCTCCTACCACCCGCCACTGGTCTCGCTGGTGGACACCGAATTCCTAGCCACCCTCCCGCGGCGGCACGTCAGCAACGGTCTCGCCGAGATCGCCAAGCTTGCGCTGATCCGCGACGAGCGACTCTGGCGGCTACTCGAAGCACATTCCGGGCAGCTGGTGGACAGTGCCCTGGGCAGCCGGGACCACGCCGTCCACGAGATCGGCACCGAAGTGATGAGCCGGGCCATCGACGGCATGCTCAGCGAACTGCGCACCAACCTCTGGGAGAAGAACCTCCAGCGGCCTGTCGACTTCGGCCACACCTTCTCGCCCGCGATCGAGATGGCCGGCCTGCCCGACCTGCTGCACGGCGAGGCGGTCGCCGTCGACATCGCGCTGAGCTGCTGCATAGCCGAAGGCCGCGGCCTGCTCACCGAGACAGCCCTGCACCGGGTGCTGCGTACCCTGACCGACCTCGGTCTGCCCATCTGGCACCGGACGTGCGAGGCCCGGCTCGTCCACGCCGGGCTCGCCGAGTCGGTCCGGCACCGCGGAGGACGGCAGCTCCTGCCCCTCCCGGTAGCCCCTGGCCGGCACGTCTTCGTCGACGACGTCGCACCGTACGAACTGGACCGTGCCCTGTACCGGCTCGCCGGACTGCACCGCGCGGGTACCGTCACCGAGCCGGAGGTGCTGTGTGCGACTGGCGCATAGCGAACACATCCCCTGGTCCGACGTGCACGGGGTGCACGGCGCGGCCGGCGTCAGCAACTGGAAGCAGCTCGTGCACGGTCACGCACTACACGGCCCGTGGGAGGCCGTGGAACTCGCCCGGATCCCCGCCGGCGGCGTGAGCGGCACCCACCACCACACCCGGACCAACGAGCTCTACTTCGTCCTGTCGGGTGACGCCCGGTTCGTCATCAACGAGACCGAGTTCTCGATGCCGGCCGGCCATCTCGCGGTGACCGCCCGCGGCGACCGGCACGGCCTCCGAGCAACCGTGGACGGGCCGGTGACCTGGCTGGTCGTCGAAGTGCCGGATACGCAGCCCCCGGGTGCGGGCGAAGCCAAGGAGGAACCGATGAAGCCGACCCTGGGACCCGTTGACCTCAACATCGTCTCGCGGCTCGACCTGGCCGGACACGGCGTGTCCCCGCTGGACTCGGTCGGGCTGCTCCGGCTGGACAGCGGGGAAAAGGCCGAGCTGGTGGCCGACGACAGCGAGATCTTCTGCTATCTCGTCGCCGGGTCGGCGACCGCCACGGCCGAGGGCCAGGACCACATCCTGACCGTCGGCTGCGGCGCCACCCTGACTCTCGGAGAGAGGACAGTCGTCACCGCGACCGCACCGGCCCGGCTGTTCTGGGTCCGGTCACGGGTCGAGGAACACCCGTCATGATCATCACCAACACGGCGGCCGCCGGCACACCGCTGTCCCACCCACGCTGGATCTCCCTCGCCCGGCGCGGCATGCTCTGGTCCGAGGTGCAGGTGTTCGACCTGGTCACCGCCGAACCGGACGGCCACCTGGCCAGCTCGGACCCCGCCTATGTCGAGGTCTTCCTCTGCGCGTCCGGCTCGGCGCAGATCAGCGAACCGGACACCGACGGGCCGGCCGTCCGGCTCCTCGAAGGCCAGTACATCGTGCAGGCCGCGAACGAGCCGCCGCTGGAGTTGTCGGCCGGATCCAGCGGCGCCACCGTGATCCGGGTACGTCTGCTGCCGTCCGCCACCACCGCGGCGCTTCCGCCACGCCACCCCGCCCTCACCCGCCCTGCCGCGGCCCACCCGGGCGGTGCCTGATGGATCCGGCAAAGGTGAACCGGCGGCGGGGCGCCGGGATTCCGACCGCCCGCGGACTGGACCACGTGGCGATCACGGTGCCCGACCTGTGGGCGGCGGTCCGGTTCTTCGTCGAGGTCCTCGGCGCGTCCCTGCTCTACGTCGAGGGACCGATCCGCCGTGGCGACTGGATGACCACCAACCTCGCCGTACCGGCCGACGCGTCCTGCCGGGTCGCCATGCTCCGATTCGGGCCGACCGCCAACCTGGAACTCTTCGAGTACGAGGTGGCCGGCCAGAACCGCGCGGTACCGCTGAACAGTGACGTCGGTGGCCACCACCTCGCGGTCTACGTCGACGACATCGAGGCCGCCCACCGCTATCTCAGCGACGTGCCCGGAGTGACGATGCTCGGCGAGCCGAAGCTGATCACCGAGGGCCCGCTGGAAGGCGACAGGTGGATGTACTTCACCGCCCCGTGGGGCCTGCAACTCGAAATAATCTCGCTTCCCGCCCACCTGCCTTACGAGCAGCACACCCCCGAACGGCGCTACGGCCCCTACCCTGGGCCGTGGTCACACGGCCGCGCCCGGACACCGGTCCACGATGGCCCCGAACTGTCCGTGGCGCTGCCGACCAACCGGATCCCGCTGACCGGCCCCGGCCTGCGGCACACCGTCCTGTCCCTGGAGGCGGCCGGCTGCACGTCGTTCTGGGTCAACGACCATCTTGCCGGCTTTCCCACCGGCAGTGAGACGTACCCGTACAGCGCGGACGGCGCTGTCGACTGGAGCGACCGGGCTCCGCAGTACGAGGCGCTGACCGTCTGCGGCTTCGTCAGCGCAGTCTCCGACCGAGCCCGGGTCGGCACCGCCGTACTCGTACTCCCTCAGCGTCATCCCCTGGCGGTGGCGAAAGCCACCGCGTCCCTGCACGACCTCTCCGGTGGCCGGTTCCGGCTCGGGCTCGGCGCTGGCTGGTCGGAGCGGGAGATGACCGCCCTGGGCTGGGATCCACGCACCCGCGGGGCACGCCTGGACGAGGGCATCGATGTCATCCGGTACGCCTGGGGACAGCGCGCCGAGCCGCCCGCCGGCCCCCACTATCCGGTGCCACCCGATGCGATCTTCGAACCCCGGCCCGGACCCGGGCACACCCCGCCGGTGCTGATCGGTGGCATGTCGCCGAAAAGCCTGCAACGGGTACGCGACCACGGCGACGGCTGGCTGGCGGTCAGCGGCGACCGCGACGACGAACTGGCCGCGGTGAGCACACGCTGGGTCGCGCTGCGGGCCGAGATGAACCGCCCCCTGTACGGCGTCCTCAAGGTAGCCGTCGACACACCCGACCCCCGCCGGGTCGCGGAAATCGCCGAACGCACCCGCGACTCGGGCTGGAACGAGGTGTGCCTGGAATTCGACGTCTGGGACACCGACGACGTCTGCGACGCCCTGCTCAGCACGGAGACAACCGCCGAACCACTGGAGGCCGCGTGACCACGCCCCTTACCGACGTACGCTGCCTGGTCATCGGGGCGGGCCGCGGCATCGGCACCGCGGTCGCCGCCCGGATCGTCGCCGACGGCGGCCGGTGCCACGCCACCCGCCGGCCGGCCGCCACCGCAGCCACCGCAGCCCCCGCCGAACCGGACTGCACCTGGTCGGCCGGCGACGTGCGCGAAGCCGCCGACATCGACCGGATGGTGAGCGAGGCAGTGGACCGGCTCGGCGGCCTGGACGCCCTCGTCTACTGCCCCGGCGTGGCGCACGTCGGGCCGCTGGCCGACACCCCGGCCGCGGCGTGGACCGAGGCTTTCGAGGTCAACGTCCGCGGCTTTGGGCTGGCGGTGCGTGCCGCGCTCCCGGTCTGGCGCGAGCAGGGGCACGGCTGCGCGGTCGCCCTGTCGAGTCAGGCGGCCAGACGCGGCCAGTCACTGATCGCCGCGTATACCGCCACCAAAGCCGCGATCGACGGCATGGTTCGGGCACTCGCCGTCGAACTGGCTCCGGTGGTCCGGGTGAACGCGGTCGCACCCGGCATCGTGATGACCGACATGATCGCCGAGGACTTCGCCCGACAGGCCAGACTGGACGGGGTCGGCATCGACGAGGTGGCAGAACGGACACGGAGCCGGATCCCGCTGCGGGACTTCCAGAACGCCGGCGCGGTCGCGGCCGGCGTGGCCTTCCTGATCGGCCGCGACGGCCGGCACATCACCGGGGAGGTTCTCGCCGTGGACGGCGGGATGAGTGCTTGAAACGGTCACCAGGGCAGCACCACACCGCCGTCACTGAAACAGCCACCGGTCGGCCCGTCCGCACCGAGCGTCGCGAGAGCGACCACCACCGCCGCGCCCTGCCGCGGCGTACGCGAACCGGTATAGCCGTTGATGTCGGTCGCGCACCACCCCGGATCGGCTCCGTTGAATTTCATCGTGGTGTGCCGGAACTCGTTGGCGTACATCACGGTCAGCGAATGCAGGGCGCTCTTGGACGGCGAGTAGCCGAGCTTCGGATCCCGGCAGTAAATGCCCGACGGGTCACCGGTCAGTGTCAGCGACCCGAGCTGGCTGGCCAGGTTCACCACCCGGGCCGCTGGCGAGCGCCGCAGCAGCGGCAGCATCGCGTTGGTCACCGACATCACCGCGAACACGTTGGTCTCGAACGTCGAGCGCACCAGATCGAGCGGGGTCTCGCTGGGCAGCTCGTCTTTCTCCAACAGGATCCCGGCATTGTTGACCAGCACGTCGAGCACCCCGTGACGCTGCTCGACGTGCCTCGCGGCCCTGGCCACCGACCGGGCATCGGTGACCTCCAGTTCCACGCACTCCACGTCACCGCCTTCGGCGCGCAACCTCGCGGCGGCCCTCCGCCCGGCATCCCGGTCCCGGGCGCCGAGCAGTACCCGGTGCCCGGCACCGGCAAGCTGGGCCACCACCTCATACCCGATTCCCCGGCCACCTCCGGTGACCAAGGAGATCGGCGCGCGTTCAGCCGACGGCACCGACGACGTCCTTCTCCACCCGCGACAGCACCGTCGGCAGGGCCGGCAGCGCCGGATGCGGTCCGAGCTCGGCGGCGAGCCGGCGAAGACCGTCGCTCAGGCCGACCGCCGGCCGGTAGCCCAGCTCACCGAGCCGTGCGATATCGGCCACCAGAGGGTACGAGTCCGTAAGATCACGACTGTCCACCTCGACCTGGGCCGGTACGGCGGTCGCCTCCTCGATCGCCCGGACGAGCTCGTACAGCGAGGTCGCCGTGCCGCTGCCGATGTTGTAGATCTCGCCCGTCTCGCCGCGCCCGGCGATCGCGGTGAGACCGTCGGCGAGATCGGACACGTGCACAAAGTCACGGATCTTCGCGTGCGGGTCACCTACCACCCGAATCGGCAGCCCGTTGAGGTGCCAGCGCAGATACTGGCCGATCTCGGCTCCCGCCCGGGCCGGGTCCTCCCCCTCGCCGTAGACGACGAAGGCCCGGCCCAGGCTGGCGTCGATGCCGTACGCGTCGACATAGGCGCGCAGCCAATGCTCGACGGCGAGCTTGCTGGCACCGTACGGATAGAACGGCCGGCACGGATCCTGCTCTCTACAAATGGTGCCGGGAGGACGGCCGTACACCATTGCCGAGGAAAGGTAGACGAGGCGCACCCCAGGCATGGACCGCACCACTTCAAGCACATTGAAACCGGCCAGCGCATTGGCGTTGAAATCCAGCCGCGGATTCTCCACCGAGATCGTACCGCTCGGATTCCCGGCCAGATGGAATATGGTGTCCGCCCCGTCCAGCGCCGCGGCCAGCGCGGCCGGGTCGCACAGATCGACGGCTCGGGCGTCCACACCGTCACCGAGTTTACCGAGGTCGTGCGGACGAAGGTCCAGACTCCGCACGGAGACACCGCGAGCCAGCAGGTGCGACACCAGATGACCACCGACGAAACCGGCCCCACCGGTGACCACCGCGAGATTCATCTCCCGATTTCCCGTCATCGTTTCCGTCCTCCACTTTCCGGCAAATGTGGCAGGCAAATCCTTACGCCGTCCCGGACCGCCGTCAATATCGCGCCCACCGAACTGCACGCTTGATCGGAGTACGGACCGTCTCGAATACTTGCCGGCATGACGATGCCATCGCTGGTAGCTGTAATCGGTCCGGTCGAGCCGGAGCTGTTGTCGGCGTTCGTGTCCCATTACCGTGGGCTGGGAATCGACGACCTGATGCTCGGCTTCCACTTTCCCGAGGCCGCCACCGCCGACGACCGGGACCGGGTGTTGACCGCCTGTCACGAACTCGTCGGCGCTCCCCGGATCGTCAGCGACGGCCCCTGGCACGAGACACTGCACGGTGAGCTGCGCGACCGCCTGCGGGCGATGGCTCCGCCGGGCTGGCAACTAATTGCCGACATCGACGAGTTCCACGGATACCCGGCTCCGCTACCGCAGATCGTCGCCGAAGCCGAGGCGGCAGGCAGCCGTACCGTGCGCGGGCTGTTGCTCGACCGGGTCTCCGAGACTGGCGAGATCGCCTCCTGGTCGCCATCGGCCGGCCTCGACCCCAGTTTTCCCCTCGGCGGATTCCTCACCGGATCGGTACTGCTCGGCGACCCCCGCAAGATCGTGCTGGCGGCCTCGGACGTGCAGCTCACCCTCGGCAGCCACCTCGCCAAGGACGAGAAACCCGCCAACGAGGTACCGATTCCCGTGCACCATTTCAAATGGCGGGCCGGCATCCTGGAGGACCTCAACCGCCGAGTCATCATGCACACCTCGGGAGCCTGGCACGAGGTCACCGACGACGTGCGCACCGAGGCCGCCCGACTCCTTGCCCACGTCGCCACCCGCAGCGGTCACATCGACGTGACGGATCCGCGCCCCCGGTTCCGGCGGGTCAGCACCGCGGAACAGCCTGCCGGCTGGGCCACCGACGCGCAGGCCGCCATCCTCGACTGGCAGTACCGCTACCAGCTGCAGAACGGCCGGCCGGACGCGTTCACCACGGCCTCCTGATCGACGCCGCCGATGACTGCGCGAGTCCTGGCGCCCTGGTGGCGTGACGCCGTCGGCTACCAGATCTACCTGCCCTCGTTCGCCGACGCCGACGGCGACGGCTGGGGTGATCTGGCCGGGGTGACCGCCCGGCTCGATCACCTCACCGATCTCGGTGTCGACGTGCTCTGGCTGACGCCGTTCTTCGTGTCCCCGATGGTCGACCACGGATACGACGTCGCCGACTACCGCACTGTCGATCCGCTGTTCGGCGGCGACGAGGCCCTACAGGAACTGCTCGCCCAGGCGCACGCCCGTGGGCTGCGGGTGATCGGTGACCTGGTGGTCAACCACACCAGCGACCAACACCCATGGTTCCGGGCCTCCGCCTCCTCACGTGACGACCCGTACCGTGACTACTACATCTGGCGCGATCCGGCGCCCAGCGGCGGCCCACCCAACAACTGGGTGTCCCAGTTCGGCGGCTCCGCCTGGGCGTTCGACGAGCGAACCGGGCAGTACTACCTTCACCTGTTCCGGCCGGAGCAGCCGGATCTCAACTGGCGCAACCCGGCGGTGGCCGACGAGGTCGACGCTCTGCTGGCATTCTGGGCCGGCCGAGGGCTCGACGGCTTCCGGATCGACACCGCCGCCTACCTGCTGAAACATCCGGACTTGCCGGACAACCCGCTACTCCCGGACGGCACGCTCCTGCCGGTCGGCGGCGCCACGCTGGACTTCCGCCGCCAGGACCACCGCTACGACATCCACCAGCCCGACGTGCACGCCATCCACGAACGCTGGCGGCAGGTGGCCGACCGGCATCACCTCTTCCTCATCGGCGAGGTATACGAACTCGATCCGGGGCCACTCGCCGAGTTCGTGAGCGCGGAGCGACTCCACTCCACCTTCTGGTTCGGCCTGGTGGACGTGCCGTGGGATGCCAAGAACATCGCCGCCCTCCTCACCGCGGCCGCCGGTGCCAGCCCCGGCTTCTCCTGGGCGCAGGGCAATCACGACAGGTCCCGGGCCGCCACTCGGTACGGCCGGTCGCCTGGCGGAGTCGACCTGCTGGCGGGCCGACGGCGATCACTGGCACTGCACACCCTCATGTCCGTGCTTCCCGGCGTCATGTGGCTTTACCAGGGCGAGGAACTGGGACTCGGTGACGGGGTCGTGCCGGCCGAACTGGCCGCCGATCCGCTCGCGGCCGTGCAACCCGACCAGGGACGGGACCGGGCACGAACTCCCATGCCGTGGAGCCCGGGAAAGGGCTGGGGGTTCACCGACGGCCGGCCGTGGCTGTCTGAGGGCGGCCGGCATCCGTCCGACACCGCCGCGGTCCAGCTGGACGAACCGGGCTCGCATCTCAACGCCATCCGCCGTCTCCTGCACACCAGGCGCTGGATCGCCGCCGGCGCACCGTTCGACACCGACGTCGTGGTCCTCGACGACGGCGCCCGGGCGCTGTGCCGCGGCCGGATCCGGGTGCTGGCGAACCTCGACGACACCACCACGGACCCCATCGACCTGCCGGCACCGGCGGTTTACGACACCGACGACCCGCGGGTGAGCCCGCAACAACCGCGCACCGGCACGGTACGGCTCGCTCCACAGCAGGCGCTGATCCTGGTGACCGGCCTCTGACACGGCATGACCGGCGCCCTGCGCGACGCCGGTCATGCCGATCTCACCGGTGGCGGAAGATGCCGCTCACCACGTCGTACACATGGGTGTTCGGGTGTTTGCCGGTGAACCGTCCGGCACCCGGGCCCTCGGCGGTCACCGGGATGTCCGCGCCGGTGTGGTGCGAGGTGGTCCAGTCGACGGCGAAGACCAGGTCACTGCCCTTGATCGGGAACGGCCCGTCCTCGGCGGACATGCCGTCACCTGATTCGTCGTCGTCCCACGGGTCCTCCACGGCCAGGCCACCGGTCTCGTGGTCACCGGTCACGATGAGCAGTGTGTCCGGGTGCTCCGCCACGTAGGCGCGGGCCACCGCCACCGCCTGCTCCAGCGCCGCCATGGACTGCAGCATCCGGGTCCCGTTGTTGCGGTGCGCAAACTCGTCGACGCCCTCCTCCTCGACGACAAGAAAGAAGCCGTCGGGGTCACGGCCCACCACGTCGAGGGCTTTCCGGGTCATCGTGGCCAGGGACACGGCCGGCTCGTACCGGTCACCCTCCCCCTCCGGCCGAGCCTCGAACATCTCCTCGTTGGCGAAGAGCCCGAGAAGCTTCCGGCCGTGGGCCTGGCTCAGCCCGGCCGGTGTGGAGACATACTGGTAGCCGGCGTCGACCGCGCGCCGGATCAGGTCACCCTCGGTCCCGGCGCTCGCCTCCGTCGGGTCGGACGGCGGATGGTCCGGGTGATCGCCCGGGTCGCCGGCCGGCAGCCACCAGTCCTCGCCGCCGCCCAGGATGACATCAGGCCGGGTGACGTCCAGATACTGCCGGGCGAGCGCGCTCTGGGCGCTGCGGTCCCGGGCGTTGGCGAAGAACGCCGCCGGCGTCGCATCGGTCACCTGCGCGGTCGTCACCAGCCCCGTGGCCCGCCCGGACGCCTTGGCCTCGGCACCCAGGGTGGACAGTGGCCTCCCGTCCACATCGACGCTGATCGCCCCGTTGTAAGTACGCTGCCCAGTGGCCCACGCGCTGGCCCCGGCCGCCGAGTCGCTCACCACGGTCGCCGGGTCACGCGGGCTGGTGGTCAGCTGCCCGGAAACAGCGAGCCGGTCCATGCCGAGCTGCCCGTCGAAGCCGGCCAGGAACAGCCGGGCTGCCTCCCGGTGGGCCGGGCCCATGCCGTCGCCGTTGATGAGGATGACGCTGCGCGCCGTGGCCGGGCGCACCGGCCCTGCGGTGGGCGCCGCCGGTGCGAACAACCCGTGGGCGGCCACTAGAAGCCCGCCGGCGAACAGGGCGGCAGTGACAGGTTTCAGGTACCTGTTCGCCTCGGGCCGCGGAAGTGGGGTGCCGCCGATAGCAGAGTCCACACGCTTCTCCGTTCGATCAATGGATGGTCGAGGTCACCGAGATCGTCACCGGATGGCCATGGGGTGTCCATCTGTGTGGTTTACACGGGAACGGTCAGGGTGACAGCGGAGATCCGATCGCTTACGGTGAGCTAAACCCGTCTCCGGGGAGGGCCGGCTTCACGGGCTCAAGCGCCTCGGCGGTGTCCGCCCGGTTCCGCAGGCGCTGACGGCCTTCGTCGCGCAACGCCACCTGTGGCCCGGAGAAACCAACGGACCAGTGGGCCGACCGGGCGTAACCGCAGGGAAATCGGGGCGCAGAAGCCGGGGGTAGCGTCTTTCCAGCTCGGCCAGTGTCTCCTCGTCGAGCGAGCGTGGGTGCCAGGACCACCTCCCTCGGAGCGGTGCTTCCAGCCTGACCGGCCGAAACGCCATAGCAGTAGCAGTCCCGACCGGGTGGTCCTCGACAGGACCATGCTCGCACGGGTAGCGAGGGTTGCCGGACGGCGTGAATCCGGTCCAGGCGGCTGCACGGCCGGTGTGGTAGATGGTGGCCCGACCGGTTCCGAGAAAGACGTCGGCCTTCTGCTGCGGTGGGCGGTTTCCCAGGACGATCTGACGTTGGAGTGACCTCGCCTGACGTCACACTCACCATGCCGCGGGCCCCCACCACAGCGCAACCGGCCTTCCGCCCGGTGGACAACCCGGCTTCGCCGGCTGTCATCCCAAGCGGGTGACCGGGTCGGCCAGACTGGCCCGCGCCAACGCCGAGCGTCAGGGCAGTGGCTCCAATCCACAGTCGCGGAGGCGGTCGGGCCTGTGCCGGATACGCCGGGTGTCGGTGGGCAGGGTGGACACGGTGTCCTCGGGCGTGGCGGGTGTGCCGCCAGAGTGAGGCAACAGTCCAAAAGCATGGATCGCCGCAGCTGATGAGGGCGGAGTGGACGGATGGTCAACACCGAAGGCCGGCCGAATAGGCTTCACCCGCGCCCTCCCGATTGCGGCCAATGACGTACCTTCGAAATTGGCGGCCGGAGTAGCGGTCGGCCGCCGCACCCTGACCGCTACCAGGGGAGAACGCCATGGACCCGCAAGCCGATCAGCTGGCATTCGGCCAGCGACTGCAGATCCTCCGCACACGGCGAGGACTAACGCGGGACCAGCTTGGCGGCCTGGTCGGCCGGTCCGGTTCGTGGGTCAAAGGGCTGGAGACCGGCCGCCTCAAGGTGCCGAAGTTGGACACCATTCTCGCTCTCGCCGAGGTACTTCGGGGCCGTAACCTCGCAGAACTCACCGGCGACCAGGGCCTGCACATCGACCTTTTCGCCGGCCCCGGCCATCCCCGCCTCGCCGCCGTGAAAGCGGCCGTCGACGCCTGGCCGCTCGCCACTGCACAGGAGGTCCCGTCGACCACTCACATCCGAGCGCGGCTCACGCGCGCCTGGCGAACCCGGCACTCGGCGCCCAACCACCGCGAGGCGATCGGAGCGCTCCTGCCCGACCTGATCCGCGACGCACAGATCGCCGTCCGGCAGGCCAACACCAGCGCGGACCGCCGGGCGGCGCAGGCCTCGCTGGCCGAGGTGTACTCGCTGACGCAGTTCTTTGTGGCGTACCAGCCGGACGCCGCCCTGCTGTGGCGGGTCGCAGAACGCGGGCTGGTCGCGGCACAGGAATCCGAGGACCCCTACGCGATCGGTGTGGCCGCGTGGCTTTCCACCCAGGCCCACCGCGACACCGGACCGGCGCATTACGACGCCGCCGACGCTGTGAACCTGGCGACGCTGGAGTACCTGCAGCCTCTGCTGGAGGACTCGTCGCCCGAGGTCCTGGCGATTGCAGGCGCGCTGACGTTCGAGGCCGGTTACACCGCTGCCCGGCGCGGCGAGACCGGCGTGGCCTGGCGGCATTGGGAGACCGCCGGCGCCATGGCCAATGGCTTGCCCGACGGCTTCTACGATCCCATTACCTCGTTTTCCCGGCCCATCATGAGTGCCCACGCGGTGACCATCGCTGTCGAGCTACGCCACGGCGGCGAATCCGTCCGGCAGGCGGTGGCGGCCGAAGCTATGGCGATCCCGTCGAGGCCTCGGCGTGCCCGGCACAGGATCGAGGAGGCGCGCGGATATCAGATCGCAGGGCAGCCCGATGTTGCCCTGGCGACCCTAGAAAAGGCGCACGAGGCCGCACCGGAGACGATCCGCTACAACGGCTACGCGAAGCGGATCGTGCTCGAAGAGGCTGATTCCAAAGCGCCGGCCCGGCGTCAGCGTGCATCGGCTCTGGCTGTGAAGATTGGCCTGTTGGCCGCATAACGAGGGGGCACAAACTGTGCCCTCGCTGCCCGCCACCCGCCTTTAGCTTCATCTGCAGCAGCGGCGGGTCATCGAGAAAGTCCCGCATCCGTCGCCGCTCCAGATCGGCGGCGGGCGCGCCCGTGATGTACCCCGCCGCCCCCGAACTCGTCCGGGAGGCGGAGATGCTGTTCAAGGCCGTAAGAAGCCTGCTCTGGCGCCGCAGGGTTGACGCGGCACACAGATGGCGCGACGCCGAACGTGCTGCGTACCTGGCAGCCGTTGAGCGGATCACGGCGGTTGCACCGGCCGGGATGGGAACTATCCGGCAGCCCCGGTCGTGAGCTGGCCGGTGAAGGTCGTCGGACCACGTCAGCTCCCGGAATCCGGGACCGTTGAAGTGTGGTTCGACACCGGCTCCCGTGCCGGGGTGATGCGGCCGGCCTTGCCGAGCCAACTCGTGCTCGACCCGGCCGACAACGGCGAGGGCACCGCCGCCATCTACGAGATCCGCCCGGTGAAAGCGGACTGTCAGTGAGCAGCGCTGACCGTGAACGAGTTCGTCACCTGTCCAAGGTGCCTTCGAGCTGGCCTACGCCGTGCTGGCTGGCATCTGGCATCAGCAGCAAGCCGCCGGGCACGACGACAACTCGTTCACGGTCCGGCTGCGGCCGCGCCTGGCCAACAGGCTCCAACGCGGCGGACGCTACGGTCAGGCGATCTGGGACACCAGCCGTATCTGGCAGGAGTGGACCCGGGCTCGCATGCGCAGCCCACGACAGGGCACGCGGATCGGCGTCGCCTACGCCCAGATTCTCGTCGGCTGTGGCCCGCGCGGGGAGACCGACGGGCTGCTGTTCGTACAGTTCGTTCGGGGATAGTCCGGTCATTGTGGCTATGGCGGGGCTGATGTATTCGAGGGCTGGTGTCCGGCCGGGCCGGAATCGGAAGAGAAGAACGTCCTGGAGGTTCTCGGCGACGAGCCGGAATCGTTCCTCGCTGGTGCGCAGGGCTGCTTCGGCCCGTCGGCGGTTCTGACGGTCTCGGGCCTCGCGCAGTTCTTCCTCGACTACGCGGTGACTGAGTGCGGCGTACTCGCAGCCCCATCTCACGGCGATCCAAGGTCCTTGGCCAGGGCGGCCGCCACCTCCAGTGACCGGCCGCGGGTCAGCCCTCGGCGACGGCCAGCGACATCTGGCGCAGCGTCCACTGCTGCACCCATTCCCGTCGGCACCGTACGCGGGGACAACAGTTACTAGCACGCGAAAGCTATAGTGACGGCGGATCGAGGAGGGGTCAGGGGCGATGAGTGGCACGACACAACGGCGGGTCACGGCGTCGGACATCGCACAAGCAGTGGGTGTCTCCCGGGCGACCGTCGGCTTCGTGCTCAACAACACCCCGGGCCAGAAGATCTCCGACGGTACGCGGGAACGTGTCATGGCCGCGGCCGCCCGGCTGGGTTATCGCCCGCATCGTGCGGCGCAGACACTGGCGCGGGGCAACAGCCGGATCGTGCTGTTCGTCATGCCGGATTGGCCCTTGGAGCACAACATGCGCCGGTACCTCGACGAGGCCGCGCACGTACTCGACGAGGCCGGCTACTCGATGATCGCCTACACCCGGCATCCCGGTGACCGCAGCCGCCCGCTGTGGGAGTCGTTGGACGCGGATGTCGCCGTCGGCTTCCCCGCGTTCGACGCGGACACCGTGGCCTCGCTGCGTGCCGCCGGCGTCACCAACATCTACCCGGATCCGTCCGGGTCTGCACCGTTGCCGGGCATCACGGCCGGCACGAAGCTGCAGGTGGAGCACCTGTTCGAGATCGGTCATCGCCGTCTGGCGTTCGCCGCTGTGCCCGATCCGCGGCTGGCGGCACTCAACGAGCAGCGGCTGACGGCTGCCCGGCAGGCCGCCGAACAGCTGGGTCTCGGCGAGGTCGGGGCCTGCACCGTCGATCATCGCGACGGTAGTGCCGTGGCGGCGGTAGAGGCCTGGCATGACGCCGGGGTGACGGGGGTGGTCGCCTACAACGATGACGTGGCGGCGGCAGTGGCGGGCGCCGCCCTGCGCGCCGGCTTGGCGATTCCCGGCGACATCTCGATCGTGGGCCACGACGACAGCCCACTCGCCGCTCTCTTCGTTCCGGCACTGACCAGCGTGCGGATGAACAGTGCCGGGCTCGGCCGATTCGTGGCGCAACAGGCCCTGCACCTGGCGGAGGGCCGCCCGGCCCCGCAGGCTGTCGCCGACGTGCGGGTCAATCTCGTAGCGCGAGAGTCCTCGGCTCCGCCGGCCGGCTGAGACCGCGGCACCCAGCTACTCAGGAGGTCTCGGTCGTCGCCATGCCGGCCTCGGCGCGGCGACTCGGACTTCATCGCTTGATTGCCGGCGGGGTGCGGGCGGCGTGTACCACCTGGGCGAGGAATCGGTTGGACTTCGCCTGGTGGTTGTATCCGGCGGTGTCACGCACGCACTCGGGGCACCAGTGGCCGCCGGTGAGGATGAGCCGCGGACTCCCGGAGAACACATGGCCGTCGGCGCACCGCCACTGCAATGGCGTGCCGGCAGCGCCGCGGACCATGGACGCGGACAGCAACTGTCCGCCCCGGAAGCCCGCCACCTGGCGCATGTCCTCGGCCGTCCATTCGGCCGGGTTCTTGGCCTCGTCGTAGCCGTGATCGAGCAGGGCCGGATGGCGGTCCGGTTCGGGCGCGGTGAAAGTCGACCAGTCGCCGATGACTTCCCACTCCTGCCGGGAACCGAAGTAGGCGGCGATCTTCTCCTCGTCACCCGCGCGCAGGAACGCCATGGTGCCGCGCGGTTGACGGGTGAGCGGTTTCATCACCAGGTGTTTGACCAGCCAGCCGGGAACCCGGCCGGCCCGGGTCAGCGCCGGGTTGGCGGCTACCGCCCGGGCCAGTGCCTGCTCGAACGTGTCCTGCCGGAACGGGACCAATTCTTCGAGGCGGTCGGAGTCGGTGTACCACTGGCCGTGGAAGTTGCGGGTGGCGAACCAGTTCCGGTCGTACCAGGTGCGCACGTCCTTGACCCCGAGCGCGGTGCTGATCGCGGTCTGCAACTGCCAGTTCGTCAGCCGCCAGCCCTCTCCCCCGCCGATGTTGTAGATACCGCCCCAGAACTGCTCGGGGACGTCGTCCTCGCAGATGTTGGCCATGAGACGGGCGGCGTCCTCGGCGGACACCCATTCCATCACCCCGCCGAACGGCGAGTGCGTCATGATCGCGTCGCGGATCTCCAGCATGCCGGGGTGGAAGATGCCGGTCTGGCGCACCCACGCCCACCGGGGCAGGCCCGCGTCGACGAGTAGCTTCTCGGCGATGACCTTGGTCTGGCCGTATTCGTCGTAGCGGGAGACGCACAGCGGGTCGCCGACGCGGCCCCAGTGTACGGGCGGGTTGCGGTCGCCGGTCTCGGCGACCGAGCCGACCATGACCACCCCGACGGCCGCGGGATCGGGCTGGGCCCGGACGGCGTTGATGATGTTGCGGGCGCTGCCGACGTTGACCTTGTGCGCCAGCGTGGGGTGGTCGTCGGCGAAAGGGGACACGATCGCGCCGACGTGCAGCACGTAGTCGGCGCCACGCACGCACGACTCCACGGTCGGATAGTCGGTGAGGTCGCCGTGGACGACCTCGAGGTTGGCCATGCCGGCGAACTCCGCGAGGACGGCATGGTGCCGCTCGGCCGGCAGGACCAGTGCGACCACCTGGAAACGGTCACCACGGCCGGCGAACTCGCGCAGGATGTGGCGGCCCCAGTTGCCGGTCGCCCCGGTCAGGAAGACCCGCTTCATCGGCTGCCGGCTCTTTCGGGGGTGATCGCGGCGCGCAGGGCGTCTTCGAGGCCCTCGGGCACACCGGGGATGAACTGCAGAACATCGGCCAGCGACATCGCGGCGGCCTCGGGTGCGGAGCCGTCGATCGGGATGCCGGGGAAATAGGTGGCGAAGACGGCGGTGACCGCCGGCCAGACGTGCGGGTCGTCCGCGATCGTTTTCAGCGGCGTGTCCATGGTGTATTCCGGCCGCCTGCCGAAGCCGTCCGGCAGCGGGTAGCGCCAGGTGTGGGTTCCGGGACCGGCCTGTTCGACAGCGTCGGCCGGGTGCAGCGGAAGTTCGACGGTGGCCTCGGCGCCGTCGGGCACGGTGACCTCGACGGTCATCTCGCCGTCGTCGATACGCCAGCTCACCTCGGCGCGGCCCAGGACGGTGTCGTGCGCGGCCTGGGCGAAGGTGAGCCCGCCGCCGGGCTGAGGCGCGACCCGGAAACGTCGCCATCCCGGTTCGGTGCGTTGCAGACCGCCGACGACACGGTGCAGCCAGTCGGTGACGGCGCCGAGGGCGTAGTGGTTGAGCGAGGTCATGCCGGTCGCGTTGAGGCTGCCGTCGGGCAGGACCGCGTCCCAGCGCTCCCAGATCGTGGTGGCGCCCATCGTCACCGGATACAGGAAGGACGGGCATTGCTTCTGCATGAGCAGCAGGTACGCCTCCGCCAGGTGCCCGGTGCACGACAGCGCGTCGGTCAGCAGTGGTGTGCCGGCGAACCCGGTGGAGATCCGGTAGCCGGACTTGGCGACGAGCTCGGCAAGCCGGTTGCCCGCCTTGACCTGCTGCTGTGCGTCGAGGATGCCGAACGTGATGGCCAGGGCGTAGGCGGTGGCGGACTCGTTGACCAGACGGCCGGAGCCGGACACGTACTCGTGCCGGAACGCCGCACGGACCCGGTCGGCGAGCGCGGTGAACTGGGCGGCGTCGTCGTGTTTGCCGAGGACCGTCGCGGCCTGCGCCATCTCGCGGGTGGTCCGGCACAGGTAGGCCGAGGCCACCAGGTGCCGGTCGGTCTTGCCGCCGGCCGGGTTGTCGGCGGGCGCGTCCGGGTCGAGCCAGTCGCCGTACTGGAAGCCGCTGCTCCACAGGCCGTGCTCGTCGAGCAGTGCCTCGACCTGTCGGATGAAGCCGGTCATCGAGTCGTAGCTGCCGGCCAGGATCTGCGGGTCGCCGTACTCCTGATACAGCTGCCAGGGCAGGCTGACCGCGACGTCGCTCCACAGGGCGGTCGGCGGGGACGGGGTGGACAGCACGTCCGGGACGACCCAGGGGACGTTGCCGGTGACGCGCTGTTCGGCGGCCAGGTCGGCCAGCCAGGAGCCGAGCACCCCGCGGACGTCGTAGAGATAGGTGGCGGTGGGCGCGAACGCGTTGAGGTCGCCGGTCCAGCCGAGGCGTTCGTCGCGTTGCGGGCAGTCGGTGGGTACGCCGACGAAGTTGTCGCGCATCGACCAGACGGTGTTGGCGTGCAGCCGGTTGATCAGCTCGTCGGAGGTCTCGAACCAGCCGGTGCGGGTCATGTCGCTGTGCACCACCACCGCCCGGACGGCGTCGGCGGTCAGGTCGCCCGGCCAGCCGGTCACTTCGGTGTATCGGAAGCCGTGGAAGGTGAAGCGCGGCTCCCACGTCTCCTGGCCCTCACCGCGCAGGGTGTATCGGTCGGTCGCCTGCGCTGTCCGGTTGGTCTCGACGTCGAGTTCTCCGGCGGGGGTGAGCAGTTCGGCGTGGCGCAGGGTGACGGTCTGCCCGGCGGTGCCGGTGACGGTGATCCGGACCCAGCCGGAGATGTTCTGCCCGAAGTCAACGATCGTGGCGCCGGAGGGGCTGGTCGTGATGGCGGCCGGAGCGAGTTCCTCGATCCGGCGGATCGGCGGGGCGATCGGTTCGGTGGGGGCGGCGAGGTTCCAGTCGAACGGCTGGGCGGGCTGCCAGGTGGTGTCGTCGAAGCCTGGGTGGTTCCAGCCGTCGGGTTCGAGGCGGGCGTCGTAGGTCTCGCCGTCGTAGAGGCTGTTCGCCAGGACCGCTCCGGTGCCGGTCCGGAACTGGGTGTCCGTGCCGACGGTCTCGACACGGTCACCGTATTCGAGGTCGAGACGCAGGTGCAGGGCCGGCCGGTCGGTGTAGTGGGCCCGCTTGTTCTCCCAGCCCAGACGGCCCACCGCCCAGCCCTCACCTACGATCGCGCCGAGGGCGTTGGCACCGGATGTCACCAGCCCGGTGACGTCGTAGGCGCGCACGTCCACCCGGTGGGTGTAGGAGGTCCAGCCGGGGGTGAGCACGTCGTCGTCTCCGACCCGGGTGCCGTTGAGGTACGGCTCGACGAGGCCAAGGGCTGTGAGGTGCAGAGTGGCCCGCTGAAGCCCGTCCGCCACCGTGAACTCCCGGCGGAAGTAGGTGGCGGGGTCTCCCGCGGCCGCCGGCTGGGCGGCACTGATGAACGACACGACGGAGCCTTTCCTTACTTGACGGACTTGATGCGCAGGACCACGACGCCGGCGAGCACGGTGCAGGCCGCCGCGACGACGTAGAGCAGGGTGTAGTTCTTCTCGCCACCACCGACGGCGAGGAACAGTGGAGCGATGAACGGTCCGGCCGCCTGCGGGATCGAGGTGGCGAACCCGGTGATACCCATGAACCGGCCGGCGTCGGTGTCCCGCTCGGGCAGCACGTCCAGCAGCAGGGCCTGGTCCACGGCGGCGAACGCGCCGATGCCCAGCGAGCAGATGAGAGAGCCGGTGAACAGCAGCGCCGTTCCCGGAGCGACGGCCATCAGGACGGCGCCGAGGCCGAACACCGCACCGGAGGTGAGTATGAACGGACGCCGGCGGTGCAGCCGGTCGGAGAGGAACCCGCCGCCGATCGCCCCGGTGGCGGTGGCGAGGATCCCCACGCCGCCGAGCACTGCGATGAGCCCGGCGACCTCTTCGACGGTCATGTCCAGCCGGGCGGCGAAGAAGAACGCGGTGAACGTGGTGTTGAAGGTCAGGCCGAAGTAGAACAGGAACCGGCCGAGCCAGTTCCACGAGAAGTCCGGGTACCGGCGCGGGTCGTACAGGTACTTGGCGGCCAAGGTCCCGGCGGTCAGGGCCGGGCCGAGGGGCATGTCCCGGCTGTCGCGTTCGGTCACGAACACCACGAAGGCCATGACGAGTAGGGCGCCCACCACGCCGGGGATCAGGAACAGCAGCACGTTGTCGCCGCTCAGGCCGCCGCTGAGCGCCACGCCGAGCACCGGGCCGATCTGCTGGGCGAACCCGGCCAGTCCCGCGACCTTGCCGCGCTGTTCTTCGGGCAGGCGGTCGGCCGTCGAGATCTGCAGGTTCCCAAGGGCGCTTCCCCAGCCGAGCTGGGCGAGGATCCAGCCGGCGCCGAGCACCGGGATGCTGGGGGCCGTCGCCATCACCAGCAGCGAGATCATGCCGACCACGGTGCCCGCGACCATCCAGGGACGTCGGCGGCCGAACCGGCTGCGGGTGCGGTCGCTGAGCACGCCGAGGAGCGGGCCGGTGAGCAGCGGGATCAGTGCACCGGTGCCGGTGATGTAGCCGAGGTACTCCTCGTGGCCGGGTGCCAGTTGCCCGACCCGGATGGCCAGCGAGATGGCGATGGGGGTGATGAAGGCGACGAAGACGCCGAATTGGGCGGCGACCAACAGCCAGATGTATGTGTTGCCGACTTTCTCCACGGGGCCGGCCGGTTTCGTCGGATCGGGTGCAGGCGGCAACGGCTGGTCGTCGGCAGCGAGCGTCATAAGGGCCTCCGTCGTAGACGGGAAGAAGACGAGGAACACGTGCGCCCGCATCACTAGCGCGCACTAGTTTCGAGGATGTTAAGCGCCCTGTACTAGCGCGCGCAAGGAGACATCCGCCAGGATTTTCGCTGACCCACGCCCCGCCGCAGACCACGTGCCGACGTCCACGACGAACAGGCGGAACTCGCGTTGTGCAACGGGTCCGCCTGTCGTCATGGGTGAGGCTCGCGTCGGTCAGGCGGACGGCGAGGTCTCCGTCATCACGGCTGCCGGCGGCCTCCCACCAACCCCCACAGGCCACGCAAGGTCCGGCCGTTGGCGGAATCGACGAAGAACTGCGCCAACCGGGGCGGCATCGCGCCGTCGCTCATCCGGACCATCGCGCGCATCGGCAGGCCCGCGGCGGAGACCATCAGCATCTTGAAACGTACGTCGCCGTAGTCGACCTTCCCGCCGAAGCCCTTGGCGACGGTGCGTTCCACGACACGGAGCATCACCCGGCAGGCCAGACTGTCGTCCTTCATCTCCAGGATCGAACTGTTGAGGTCGAAGCTGCCCTTCTTCGGCGCCGTGACCCGCTCGAACGGTGCGTGGATGGTGCGGAAGTCCTCCATCGTCGGGGCGCCCTCCAGGGTGTGATACCAGTCGGCGACGCCGGCCCGCCGTGGCGCCACGCCGTCGAGCTCCAGCACCGCACGCAGCCGGATGTCGCGGGAACTGGCGCCGACCCGGATCTCGTACGCGCCCGTTTCCACGATCCAGTCGTCGGCCGCCGGGTCGTGGATCGCGAAGCTGCGCCGGTCGAGGGTGAGCGTGACGGTGCGGGACTCACCGACGGCGAGGTCGACCCTCGCAAAGGCCTTCAGCTCCTGAGCGGGACGGTACGCGCCACCGGTACGCGGCGCCACGTAGAGCTGCGCGATCTCGGCCCCGGCACGCCCACCTTCGTTGGTGACGGTGAAGGTCACGTCGACCTGGTGCCCCGCACCGCAAGCCGTACTCAGGTCCGCATAGGTGAAGGTCGTATACGACAGCCCATGACCGAACGGATAACGCACCGGCTTACCCGCCGAATCGAAGTACCGGTACCCGCAGTACATGCTCTCCAGATAGGGAGTCTGCTCCGGGTCGACACCGAAGTACCCGGCGTTCACCACATCGCCGTACACGACCGGATAGCTCTCGGCGAGCTTGCCCGACGGGTTGGCCGCACCGAAGAGGAGGTCGGCGGCGGCCGTCCCGCCGGCCTGACCGGACAGCTGCATGTGCAGGATCGCCGCGGCCGCACGCTCCCAGGGCATCTCCACCGCACCGCCGCCGACGAGGACCACGACCACCCGCTCGGACAGGTGCGCGATCGCCTCGAGCACCGCGACCTGGTTGCCAGGCACGCGCAGGTGCTCGCGGTCGAAACCCTCGCTCTCGAAGATGTCGGTGAGCCCGACGCAGACGATCACGCGGTCAGCCTGCTCGGCCACGTGAACCGCCTCGGCCAGCAGCGCGTCATCGGGGTCATCGGTCAGCCGATAGCCCGGGACGTACTCGACGGCGGCATACTCCTGCACGCCATCGAGCAGGCTCACCACCCGGGTCGGATTGACCCGCGACGAACCGCTGCCCTGGTAGCGGGGCTTCTCGGCGAGCGCGCCGACGACGGCGACCCGGCCGGTCCGGGCCAGCGGCAGCACCGCGCCGTCGTTCTTGAGCAGCACCCCGCCGGCCACGGCCGCGCGCCGGGCTAGCTCATGGTGACGTTCGTAGAGGCCGTCGGGAAGGACCGTGGCCCGCCGGGCGGTGCGCGCGATGAGGTCGAGCACCCGCTGTGCCGAGGCGTCGATCGTGGCCTCGTCGAGCCGCCCCGACGCCAGGGCGTCGTGGACCTCGCGGTCCGTGATGCCGCCGTTGCCAGGCATCTCAAGGTCGGTGCCGGCCCGGTAGGCGGCGGCCCGGTCGTTCATCGCACCCCAGTCCGTGACGACGGCGCCGCGGAAGCCCCAGCGGTCGCGCAGGACATCGGTGAGCAGATAACGGCTGTCGCTGCAGTACACCCCCTCGACCTTGTTGTAGGCGCACATGACCGTGGTCGGATCGCCCTCCTTGACGGCGATCTCGAAGGCCGGCAGGTAGTACTCGTGCAGTGCCCGCCGATCGACGCGTACGTCGGTGGACATGCGCTTGAGTTCCTGGTTGTTCAAGGCGAAGTGCTTGAGGGAGGTACCGGTGCCGGTCGACTGCATCCCACGGATCCAGGCGGCGCCGAGCTTGCCGGACAGATAGGGGTCCTCGCTGAAGTACTCGAAGTTGCGGCCGCACAGCGGGTTGCGCTTCATGTTGACGCCCGGGCCGAGCACCACATGGACGTCCTGGTCGACGGCCTCCCGGCCGATCGCCTCGCCCACCTCGGCGAGCAGGGCGGGATCCCACGACGAAGCCAGCGCGCTCGCGGTCGGGAAGCAGGTCGCTGTGTCACTGGCGCCGAGACCGAGGTGGTCGCCGTCCTTCCTCTGTCCGCGCAGACCGTGCGGGCCGTCGGTCAGGGTGATGGCAGGCAGATCGCACGCCGGAACGGGCCGGGTCGTCCAGAACGACGCCCCCGACCCGAGTTCGACCTTGTCACTGAGGGAGAGGCGAGCAGACGACGCCCTCTCCGCGGGTTCTGCCATGTGGCGCACTCCGTCGAGTCGTTCGCGAATCAAACTAGCGCGCGCTAGTCTCTCGGCATATTAAACGCCGACACACCTGCCGGCAATGGTCACCCGGCCCGCATCCCGGTACCAGTCCCGACCGGATGATCCTCGTCAGGACCAGGCCCGCACCGGTAGCGAGGGGTTGCCGGACGGCGTGAATCCCGTCCAGGCCGCCGCACTGCCGGTGTGGAAGATGGTGGCCCGGCCGGTGCCGAGAAAGACGTCAGCCTTCTGCTGCGGCGGGCGGCTGCCCAGGACGATCTGACGTAGTTGCGGGTTCCCGGCCAGGGCACGCGTGTTGAACCGGGCGGCATTGCCCAGGTAGACCGCACGCAACTGCGCGTTGTTGACGATGGCGTCGTCGCGCAGGTCGGTGAGCCGGGGCGCGTAAAGCCACCGCAGGGTGCCGGAATTGCTGATGGCGCTCTTGTCGACGGTGGTCAGCGCGGGCAGCCGCAACCCGGTCCACACCCCGTTGATGCTGTTGATGCCCATGTATTCGAGTTTCGGGAAGTTGACCGAGACGAGGGCACCGCTGTCGTTCAGGGCGTTGCGGCCCAGACGCTTGAGCCGGGGTGCGTTGAAATACCGCAGGCTGGTCGCGTCGTCGAACCCGTAGTCGTCGATCGTGATGACCTGCGGCAGCACGATTTTCACGAATCCCTGATTGCGGCGGAATCCGTCGTGGGCGACGGTGCGGACGTTCGGCAGATAGAGCACGTTCCACGTGGCGCGCGGTGCGTGGCCGAAGCCCATCACACCGATCGACCGCACGGAGCGCATGCTGACGCCGGCGAACGTGTGGTTGCTGAACGCCCCGTCCGGAACGGCGATCAGGTCGTCCAGGATCAGGTCCTCGACCCAGGTGTCCCACCAGCCGTTGAGCCACAGGTAGGGGAAGAGGCCGCCGCGGGCGGTCTCCCCGGCACAGGTCAGGCCGGAGTCCGGCGTGCACTCGCGGCCGGCCTGAATGGTCCTCAGGTTGTAGACGTAGAGGCGGGACAGTTTCGGCAGCTCGAGATCCCGGCCCGCGGTCTGCAGGGCGGCCAGATCGGCGTCGGCCAGGGCGGTGCCGCCGGTCAGGTACAGCGCGATGCCGGTGGCCGAGGTCATCTTCGCCCTCCGTCCGGCGAGTTCCGCTTTCAGGGTCCGGGACGTGACGTCGTACTGGAGGGTGTATGTGCCGTTGGCGAGCTTGTGGTCGCCGGGTTTGGTGAACCGGTACGTGTAGGTTCCGGTGCGGCGCAGGTCGGCGTCCCGGGCGAAAATCGGATCGGGGCCGGGATCCGCGGTCGGGTCACCCAGAGCGATATTTGATCGGTACGGGTTGCCGCGCGGCCGAGCCGACGCAGGTGCCGAGGCGGTGGCCGTGGCGGACGCCGGAGCCGGGCCGGCACCCGCCGGGGTCGCCGCGCCGGTGGGAACGGTGGAGGGTGGCGCGTCCCCGGGTGCCGAGCGGGCACCCGAGGCGCTGCACGCCGCCGCGCCCAGACTCAGCGCGAGCAGAACGAGCCCGCTGACCGCGGCGCGTGTGTGATGTCCAGCCATACCGAAATGACGTCTGTTCCGCCGGCTCGATTACCGAAATCTCGGTGCCGGTCAGAGTCTGCTGCGCTGGGCGACGGTGGCCGGGTCGGCCGGGGCATCCCGGGTCGCGTACTGCGGGACCGGGGTGGCATCGGTGCCGTCGTCGCGGAGCAGCCCGTACCGGATCGGGTCCTCGGGGCCAGGCGGGTTGCGCAGGTCGTCGTTGATCTGAGCTCGGGTCGCCGGCTGAAGGTAGAGGTTGTAGTCGGCGCCGCGCTCATTGGAGGTGAGTGTCACTTCGCCGTCCAGGTAGTAGTACTCGAACAGCCACATCTGCTGCGCTCCGCCGGGCAGTACGGAGGTGCCGTGGGTGGGGTCGCCCATGCCGGAGGTGCCGTCGGCGGTGCCGGGGATCTGGTCATCGAGACGGCGGCCACCGCCGGACGCGACGTGGAAGATCTTGCCGTCGAGGCCGGTCCAGGAGGGCATGGTCACCGTGCCGGTGCGCTGCGTGTAGGCGACGGCCCATTCGATGCGCAGGTAGCCACGCCCCCGGTAGGTGACCGACTGTCCCCGGCGGATCAGGGAGACGACGTCGGCACGCGGGTCCTCGTCGTTGCTGGATACGACGGTGACGGTTGTCTGTGGGCGCTGCGGCAGCACGCCGGGTTCGGCGTTCTTGGGCGGGGCTTGTTCGGCGGTGTCGACGACGCTGCCGTAGCGGGCTGCCGGGATGCTGGTGGCCGTGTTCGCCGGTGACGCGGGTGGCCGCGACGGCGACTGCGTGGGGCCGCCGGTGACGGGTGCGGCGGAGCCGGTCGCCACGGCGGGAGGAGCCGCTGTCCGGGGTGTGCCGGAGTCGTCGCGGATCACGACCAGGGCCGCGCCGGAGATCACGACTGCGGCACCGGCGGCGGCGACCTTGGCCAGGGCGGAGCCGCTGAGCCAGCTGGCTGCGTACGCACCGCCGACGCCAACGGCAGAAGGTGTGGCGAGTTGGAGGGAGCCGGTCGTCAGCGAGGCGGGCACCGGCACCATGGCGATCCCGGCGAGCAGTGCGTGCGAAGGGGCCAGCCGCTGGCCGTACGCCGAGCAGGCCGCACATTTGCGCAGGTGCCGGCCCAGTCGTTTGCGCCAGACCGAGCTGGGTTCACCATTCCACGGGTCCGCGAGTTCGGCCAGCTGGGGGCAGCGGGGTTCGGCGCCGAGGGCGGCGACGATGGCGCGGGACAGCTCGAACTGCTCACGCATACGTGTGACGCGCACCGCGGCGTGCCCGGGCGTAGCGGACAACGCGGTGACCAGATCGGCCCGGGTGATGGTTCCGGCGACTTCGAGCCACCACAGGGAGAGCACCAGCCGGTCAGCGGGGTCGAGCCACCGGGTTGCCTGCGCGGCCTGCCGGCGCTGGCCGGAGAGCCCGAGCCGCAGGATCGCCACGTCGGTGAAGTCCGAGTCCGGGTCGGCGACGTGCGGGGCGGTGTCGAGGGTGTCGGTGCGGGTGGCGACGGTGTGGCGCCGGCGCAGCCGTTCCGCGATCTGCCGTTGCAGGATGGCGAGAATCCAGCCGGAGAACCGGGCCGGTTCGCGTAGCGACCCGATGTTCTCGACCACCCGTAGCAGGGTTTCCTGGACCACGTCGTCGGCGTCGGTGTGCCCGTTGAGGGCTCGCCCGGCGACGTTGTACAACATCGTCAGGTGATCGGTGATGAGCTGCTGCATCGCGTCGCGGTCACCGCGTTGCGCGGCGACCACCCGGTCCACCGGCACGTGCGCTTGCGGGCTGCGCATACCTTCGACCAACCTCCTACTTCCGGGACCTGCGCCGTTGCATGATCAGGCGCTGGGCCGAGTACGGACCATCCGCTTCGTGGACGAAGACGGACTTCACCCGGGTGGAATTACAGAAATGCCGCCTATCGACGGTTGCCGGGTGGCCGGGCCGTGGCCGAGCCGCGACGGCAGCTCCACAGCCGTTCGTGCGGCTGCCCGGCGGGCAGCGTCTCCCACGGCCAGGAACCCACGGGGTACGCGTCGATGCAGCGCCACAGGTCGGCCGAGCGTGGGTGCCGGTGCCGGGGACGACGCATGGCTGGTCACCTTCGCGATGGGGGTGGGCCGTCGGCGCGTCGAGCTTGACCGGCTCGTCAGGCGGACGGATCCGGTTTCCGGTTCGATCCGCCGGGAGCCGTCGGTTCGCGGTGGTCGCCGCGGTGGCGGGTCCGCAGACGCAGCAGCAGGGCGCCGCCGAGCGCGGCGGCCGCCGTGCCGACACCGGCGACACCAGCCAGCACGCCCGCCGGGTCGTCGGTGCTGGACTGCTGCCTGGCCAGGTCCAGGCCCCGCGGCGGGGTGGCGGGCGAGGACACGGCGGTGGAGGGGCGGATGGGGGCAGCGGCCGGTGTCCTCGTGCCGCGGGAACGGCGCACGACGGAGGCAGAGGAGGAGCCGGCCGACGTGACGACGCCGGCGGGCGGGGCGCTCTGCGCTGCGGCAGTCTCGGCGGCCCGGTCCCTGGTGAACATCAGAGTGCCGAAGCCGAGCTGGTCGAAGCCGCCACTGGCCGAGCCGTAGTCGCCGCCACCACCTTCGGCGCGGACCGACGCGGCCATCACGGTCACGTTCGGTGCGCTCAGTCCGCGCCGATTGACGTAGTGGTTGTAGATCGATTCCCAGACCGGGCGTACGTGACCCCGGCCGGCGTCCGACACCACGGTGTGAGTGCGTGGTGCACAGTTCTGGCCGGTCCCCCAATGGTATTCAGCGAACGGAACGTCGTTGCCCGCGTTGTACCGGGCAACGTACTCGGCGCCCTTGAGGAACCGGTTGTCGTCGTAGCCGTACAGGTCAACGCCCTGGTTCCAGGCCATCTCGCAAATCGTGCCGAGCAGGCCGACGCCCATCACGGCATGTCCCTGGTCACGGCCGGCTTCCTGCCACTGGCCCAGGTCGCCGTGCAGGATGGGGACGGCCTTGGGGATCGCGCCGTTGCCGTCGCCGTTCTTGAGGTAGTCCACAGCCCGGTCGAACAGTGCGCGGTCGCCGCAGAGGATACCGATGGCCATCATCGAGGCCAGGGTGCACAGATCCCAGTTGGCCCAGTAGTTGGTGATGCAGGCGTCGTTGTGCCCGACCAGGAACTGGTCGTTGAGCGGGTAGAAGACACCCGTCAGCAGGCGTCGCGCTGCGGCCAGGTCGAAGCCCGGGTAATCGCGCAGCAGGTCGGCGGCGACCGCAAACTGGTATCCGTAGATACCAGCCGCCAGGAACCGGTCCGCGTTGCCGGTGACCTGCGTCAACGTGCCCGACCACGCGTTAAGGATGCCCGCGGCGGCCTTGGCGTGGGCCTCGTCGCCGCTGATCCGCCAGCGCAGCGCGTTCTGATAGGCGGCGTGCACGTCGATGAAGAACTGCGCGTAGTTCTGCCCGGGGCCGCCGCGAATCACCGTGGCGAGCGGCCGGGGCAGCCAGGTCGCGTGCGAGCGGCCGTTGGCCGTCAGCCGCAGCCAGCCGGCCGTCACGACCGGGTCCTCGGCGGCGAGCTTCGCCCGGATCCGCGTGAAGTCAGCGTCGGTATGCAGCAGGCCGGGCCTGAATGACTCCGCGAACGAAGGCGAAGCCACCGTCAACGCGACGGCCGTGCCGGTCACAGCCAGCCCTCCGAGGAACAGGCGACGGGTAACGGTGCGGGAGAGGGACATCGAAACTCGACTCTCGACGGGGATGCGGTCATCAAGAACGACCGAGCGGCAGCCGTCGGCATTACAAAAAACCGGCCGGGACATTCATCCCGGCAGGGGTGCGATTTTTCCTGAGTGAGCTGCGCGATGAGCATCGATATCCACCCGTTGTGGCCTTCGCTGACCGGTTGGTATGGGTTGGTTGACCGGTTCCGGGTGGAGGTGGGCGGGTGGATGGGGATCAGATCGTGCGGTTGCTGGCTGAGCGGGAAGCGGCGGCTCGGGCCGAGTGGTTGCGGTTGGAGCAGGAGGCCGCGCAGATCGCGGGGTTGATCGAGGAGTGTCGGCGGGAGATCGAACGGCTGACGATCACGCGGGAGGTGTTGTCCGGGCTGGTCTCGGCCCGGCATGGTCGCGCTGACCAAGGGCTGGCCCATCGCGACGGGAGTGATCGAGGGCGCCTGCCGCTACCTGGTCAAAGACCGCCTCGCGATCACCGGCGCCCGTTGCAGCCTGCCCGGCGCCGAAGCCGTCCTCCTACTCCGCGCCGTGATCACGAACGGCGAGTTCGACGCCTACTGGAAGTTCCACCTCCAGCAAGAACACCAACGCACCCATACCAGCCGCGACCAGTACCAATACGACCGGGCGGCCTGACCGAGATCGAGAAAGTCACTCAGAAAGAAACGCACCCAAGTCACTCAGCGAGAAACGCACCCCGGCTGTTGCGCAGCCGGCCGAGGACCTGCAGGCGGGCTACAACTTGCCGGTCTCGGCCGTGGTTCAGCTCAAGGCCGACGCCAACGTGCTCACCTCTGACACGCTGAACTACGGCGGCGACGACCCGAACGGCAACCCGGCAGGTCTCGTGTGGAGGCTGTTCGCCGAGGACTGACAGACGACGGAAGAAGGGGGCCCGACGTCGCGCCCTCTTCTTCCGTGTGTCAGCCAGTCACCGGCTCGCGCGTCGGCCGAAGCAATGCTGACCTCGCCGGTCTGGTGGCTATCGCGGTCACCTGACGTCCGTTGACTCCGCCACCACCAGGTGAACCGCTCGGCTCACTACCCGGGTGACACCGACCGGAGATAGACCTACGCCAAGCTACGGTGTGCAGGTGGCCAACGAAGACGTTGAGCAGCCGATACAACAACTCGCCAGCGCCGGCCCATCGCTGACCGCCGACCAACGACTGCGGATCGCGGCGCTCCTGGCCCAGCCGGGGCAAGCCACGGCGACGGCCACGCCATTAGCCTCGGTCTTTCTTTTAGCCCCTAACTCATAGCCTTTTCTCGATGGATGGCGATGACACCGTGCCGCCGGCGCCCCTCCCGCGTGCCCGGATGGATCGGTCTTGTCCCGTCGGGAAGAACCCGCGGGCCCGGCCCGGTTGAGAGGGATACCGTGGTCTCCCGCGACGGTACTGGTCCGGCCGATTGGACGAGGGTCAGGCGGGGTCGAAGTAGACGACCGTGGACTGTGGCCCGACCTGGACCGGGCGGCTGAGTGGGACGCGCCGGCCGGTGCGCAGGTCGATGCCGGTGCCGGAACGACCGGAACGGAACGTGAAGGTGCGGTCGGTGGTGGTGTTCATGGCGATCAGGTAGCCGCCGTATTCGAGCTGATAGAACGGGGCGCGGCCCACTTCGAGGCCTTCGATGCCACTGGCTCTGGGGCAGCCCAGGTACGGGTCCATGTCTTCGGGCACGGGTGCGGTACTCAGGTCGTATCCCAGGAATGCCTGTCGCAGTGGCTCTCCCGGCGGCGTCCGGCCGCCGCCCGCAAAGCTGCAGGTCCCGCCTCCGTCGTTGATCGCATAGTCGGTAGTGGTCCAGTCGGCGACCGTGAAGGTGCCGTCCGTGCCGCCTCTCGTCCAGAGGCGGATCGTGCCTGAGCGTTCCGACTGTGGGGTGATCAGGTGTACCCGGCCCCAATTGTTGATCGCTTGCCGGGCCCGCCAGTAGAGGGAGGCGTAGAGGATCTCCTGCCCCCGTTTGATCGCGACCGCACCGGCCGTCTCGTCGGTGAAAACGAAGTCGGGCCGGTCCCAGCCACCCGGTAGCCGGTGCGGTGACGTTGGCAACCTCTCGAAGGCAGCCAGGTCGCGGCTGATCAGATGGAACGCGTTGAGGCCGACCCGACGGCTGGTGTTGGTCAGCAGCAGCTTCAACTGTGGCGCGAACTGTCCGTCAGCGATCATCTGCTGCGCCCACCCGGTCAGCTCCGGGTCGCCGAAAGTCGCGACGGCTTCGAGCGGGTGGCCGTCCCAGGCTGTGCGCTGGGCGTAGACCATGTCGCCGGGGTAGTGCTCGTTACGCCAGCCGATGACCTGTTCCAGCCGCATGGCACGGTGGCCGTCGTCGTCGACGCCGGGGAACCGGAACCAGCCACGGGTCTTCACGATCTTCAAAATCTGATCGCGGAGTACGGCGTCCTCGGAGCCGTCCGGCCCCACGGTGAGTGACTCCCAGATCGCCACCAACCAGTCGGTGACCTCCCCGTAGGTGCCGACGTACCCGAGTTCCCTGGTCAGCCCCTTGGGCGTGGCGATCCGATAGTCGTGTCCCAGCAGATAGTCGCCGTCGAAGCTGAGCGGTTCCAGGCCGACGGCCTCGTACAGCCAGCGCCGCGCCTGCGCTTCCGGCCACGCGTCGTCGGGCGACAGCAGCCGGAGTCCCCGGTTGGCCTGGTAGACGCCGATGGCCAGGATCTGCACCTGGTTGGTGTAGTGCCGCTGGTTACGCCGCCAGTACTCGCGGCTGGCGAGCAGCATCTCCCGGTAGGCGTCCCGTCGCAGCGGCTGGCCCCCGCTGCCGGGGGGCTGAGCGTCGGCGAGCGCCTCGATGCGGACGTCGTCGAAAGCGGCGGTGCCGGCTCCCTCGACCCGCAGGTCGATGCGGACCTGTGCGGCGGTCGCCGGGGTGCGCAGCTCACCGCCGGCCGTGGTCCAGTCACCCGGCGTCGCGGCGAACTTGTTGTCGGTGCCGACCAGCTTCCCCGCGGCGTCGTAGAAGAGCACGTCCAGATAGGCGGCGCCGTCGGTCTTGACCCGGACCGTGTAGCGGTGGGTGCCCTGACCGATCAGCGTGCGGTTGTTCGCGCTGGTCACGCCAGCGAGTGAGCCGGCCGCCGCGGTCACGACCACGGTGCCATCGACGGCCGCCGCGGTGCCGGTGCCACGCCACACGGTGGTGCTCCAGCCGCCGAGACCTGCATCGAAACCGGGATTCAGCAGGTCCGTCGGCCCGGTGCTGACCGGCCGGTCCAGCTCATCCTGGATGTCCTCCCAGAGCGTGCACAAGGCGAGGCCGACGCGCCCGAAACCCTGCCACTGCTGATCCGAGGCGGTCAGCACCGCCGGGTCGGCTTTCCACGCGAGATACCGGCCGTCGATGGCCTGGCAGACCCGCGACAGCGCGCGCGGCTGCCGGTAGGCGGGGCTGTCGGCCCAGTGGTAGCCCTCGGCGAGCGTGATGAAGCCCCATGCGTCGAGCGTGTGGGCGCGGGCGGTGTGCAGTAGGGCCGTCTGGTCGGCGAGCACACGCCGGCGGATATCGGCCACCACAGCCGTATCGGCGGCCGGCCGCAGTGTGGGTTCCGGTGAGGTTCCGAAGTCGTCGCGGGGGCCGGGCCGGAAGTAGGGCTCGGTGTGCGTGTAGGCCCGGTAGATGCCGCGCGACGGGGTGGTCATCGGCCGGAAGTAGGCCGCGTCGGTGGTGCCGTAGGCGTAGATGCGCCCGACCGCCCGAATCTCGATGCGCACGCTGC
Organism: Actinoplanes sp. NPDC026670; assembly: GCF_040638175.1. Lineage (NCBI taxonomy): Bacteria > Bacillati > Actinomycetota > Actinomycetes > Micromonosporales > Micromonosporaceae > Actinoplanes > Actinoplanes sp. NPDC026670. The sequence continues at coordinate 42,431 of NZ_JBEZXU010000036.1, read as the reverse complement.
GACGTTCGGCTGTGACCGTTTCCGGCAACGGCAGCGTGTGTAGGAAGAAGCCGTTGATCCGCCGAGGATGCTGGCTCATCAGGTCGAGGTTGTCCACGGGCCCCTGCTCGAACCAGCCGAGCACGGCCCCGTCGATGAAGGCCTGCAGGCGCCACTCACTCTCAGGTGCTGCGAAATCCTCACCGAAGAGCTTGATGGAAAGGTACGTGGTTCCGGTCGGCGCCACGGCGACGGTGAAGCCGACCGAGCCGCCCCACCACTCGGCCGGAGTCCGTGGGTCTAGGGTGCGGGCGCTCTGCCCGAGACCCCCGGTGACCTTGGTGGAAAGGTCGGTGGTGAGGCCGTGGCGGGTCTCGGACGCGGTGTCACCGAAGACGACGGTATCCAGCGGTGCGGTGGTGGGCGCGGACGTCGCGTGGGCGGGGCTCGCGGTCCAGGCGAAGGAGCTCAGTGCGGCGCCTTTGAGGACGGTGCGCCGGGAGAGCGAAGTCATGAGCGAATCTCCTCGAACGGAGTAGCGCGTAGAGAACGTTCGCTGAACTTAGGTTCAATTTCGTGAGTTTGCAAGAGTGTTTCCGTACAGAGAACGATTTCTACCGTCCGTCACCTGGAGGCAAGCTCGTAGGATCCACGTGTGTCAGCTGAGGACGTGAACGGGCGCCGCCGTGCCACCGTGAAGGACGTGGCCGTGGCCGCCGGGGTTTCCCCCGCGACCGTCTCGCGGGTGCTGGCCGGTGACTATCCAGTCGCCACGGGCACCAAGGCGCGGGTGCAGCGGGCCATCCGCGAGCTCGACTACGTCGCGAACGCTCAGGCCCGGGTGCTCAAGGGCGGCAGCAGCGGCATGATCGCGTTCGTCCTCGACGACGTGACCGGGCCGTCGTTCGCCTACGTGGCCAAGGGCGTCGAGCAGCAGGCCACCGAGGAGGGCCGGCTCTGCATCATCTGCACCACCCACGGCGACCCGGAGCGGGAGCTAGCCGTGGTCGACGCCATGCGCGAGCAGCATGCCGAGGCGGTGATCCTGGTCGGCGGTGGTCTGGTCGGGGAGGAGTACCGACAGCGGATGATCCGGCTGGCACGCGCTCTGGACAAGGCCGGCTCACGCCTGGTGCTGTGCGGGCGCCCGCCGCTCGGCGAAGACGTCCCAGCGACCGTCGTGGAGTACGACAATGAGGGCGGCGCGTTCGCGATCACCAGCTTCCTGCTGTCGCAGGGGCATCGGCGGATCGTCTACCTGGGTAAGGTCGCCGACAACCACACCACCAGCCGGGAGCGGATCGCGGGTTACCTTCGAGCCCACGAACTGTTCGGCGTGGAGCACGATCCGGCGCTGATCGTGCCCGGGGACTTCACCCAGGCGTACGGCGAGCGGGCCACCCGGCAGCTGTTGGCTGCCGGGACCGCGTTCACCGCGATCTTCGCGGCCACCGACATGGTGGCCGCCGGAGTGCTGCGCACGCTGCGCGCCGCCGGCCGGCGGGTGCCAGAGGACGTGTCGGTGGTCGGGTACGACGACATCCCCCTCGCGATCCACGTGGTGCCGGCGCTGACCACGGTGCGGATCCCGACCGAGGAGCTGGGCCGGGCCGCGGTCCGGCTGGCGCTGCGGCCGGCGGAGAGCCAGCACGTGGTGCTCGGCACTCACATCGTGGTGCGTGAGTCGGTCAGGCCGGTGGCGCCACCGAATCGCGGATGACCACCCGGGTCTCCAGCAGCTGCGTCGCGGGCGCGGACTCGGCGAGGGCCAGGGTGACCGCGAGCGCGCCCATCTCCTCGTAGGGCACCCGCACCGTGGTCAGCGCCGGGTTCATGTCACGGGCGCCGGGGATGTCGTCGTACCCGGTCACCGACACGTCCTCCGGGCAGCGCAGACCTCGGCTGCGCAGGCCCTCGAGGGCTCCGGCGGCCATCACGTCGGTCCCGCACAGCACCGCGGTGAAGCCGGTCGGATGCTCGTCGAGCGCGGCCAGCACCGCCTCGCGTGCCGCCTCCCGATGGAATTCGGCCCTTCTGACCAGCACCTCAGCCCCGGTCAGGGCACTCCGGTAGCCGGCGAGGCGCTCCTCGGCCGTGGAAAGGCCGGCCGGACCGGGCAGCAGCAGGAACCGGCGGTGCCCCGCTTGCAGGGGTACCCGGGCGACGGCCGCCGCACCCGCCTCGTTGTCGTAGCGCACCGAAATAGCGTTGGGGGCCGGCTCGTCGAGCGGCGGGCGCCCGCAGAGCACTATCCGGCCGCCGACCGCCCTCAACGAGCGGGCGTAGCGGGCCATCTGTTGCGGATACTCATCCAGGTCCCAGGCGCCGCCGGGCAGGATCACCGCGGCTGCCTGCTGCTGGCGCATCGTCTCCACCAGGGCAAGCTCACGTTCCGGGTCGCCGTCGGTGGTGCCGATCAGGCAGAGACGCTCGCGGTTGTACGCCTCCCGCTCCACACCCCGGGCCAGCGCCGCGAACGACGGCCCGGTGATGTCGCCGAGCAGCACCGCGATCGGGCCGGGTGCCACCCCGAGCAGCCGGCGGGCGTGCACATTGGCCGTGTAGTCGAGTTTGGTCACCGCTTTGAGCACCCGTACCCGGGTGGCTTCGGCGACCGGATAGTTCCCGGCCAGGACACGGGAGACCGTGGCGATCGAGACTCCAGCCGCATTGGCGACGTCGTGAATGGTGGCCGGGCCTCCCGCGCCTCGTTTGTCGCGGACTGTCCGCTTCACCCCGTCCCCCTTCGGCTTCCGACTGAAAGTTTGCCGTCTCGCAGCTTAGTGGGGCCGCCCTCTGGACAGACTGGTCCGCGACCGCTTACCGTCCCTCCGTAGTAAAGCTTTTCTATCACGTTTCCACTGCATGACAGGGGTGCGACGCGAACCGCAGTCGCAGGCGGAGCCCTGCCCAACCGCAGAAACAACTCTCATTCAACCGGGAGATACCTGATGAAATCCCCCATGCGCCGGTTGGTCGCCGTGACCACAGTCGCGACAATGCTGACCCTGACCGCCTGCTCCGGAGAGGACGGCACCACCGAGGCCGGCGACACCACGGCCGTGCAGGTCGGGAACAAGTGGACCGGCGGGCCGGTCACGGTCGACCTGTGGCACGACAACAAGGCGATCCAGCCCGCGGTCGACGCGTTCAACGCGGCGCACTCTGCCGAGGGAATCCAGATCAAGTTCACCGAGACCACCGAACTCAACACGGCCGTGCGCAACGCGTTCGCAGCGGGGAACGCACCGGACCTGTTCGTCACGCAGACCGCAGACCTGGCCTCGTTCATCTCCGAGGGCATCGCTGCCGACGTCAGCCGCTATTACCAGAGCATCGCCGCCGACTACGCGAAGACCGTCAACGAGGCCGTCACGACGGGTGGCCGGCAATGGGCCGTGCCGGCGGCGTCGATTCCGACCTTCATGCTCTACAACAGCAGAGTCTTCCAGGCCAACGGCGTCAAGTATCCCACCACGTACGAGGAAGTGCTCGAGGCCGGCAAAGCGCTGAAGCCCAAGAACGTCTCCATCATGAACGTCGCCGGTGAGGACCCGACGCCATACATCTACATGGCGTGGGAGGCCGGCGCCCGCTGGTACCGGCTCGACGGTGACGCGTGGACGGTGAACGTCGACAGCGAGCAGACCCGGCGCTCGGCCGAGTTCTTCGACAAGGGCCTTGCCGACGGCATCTTCAGCAAGATCTCGTACGCCGAGTACGCGGCCATGATGCAGCAGTACGACTCTGGCGCGATCGCCGCCCGCCAGCTGTCCACCTGGCAGACCAAGGGCATGCAGGCCAATCTCAAAACCAGCCTGGGCTCGTGGGATCCGGAGCCGAACCTGAAATGGAACGGCAACCCGGCGACGAACGCTGCCTTCACCCGGGTCTTCACCACCACCAGCAAGTCCGACGCCGCCGACGCGGCCGTCTTCGCCGCGCACGCGCTGTCCAGCACCGCCGACACCATCAACGCGCTGGGCAGCCCGGTCACCGGACTGTCGTACTTCCCGGCCGTCGCCGACCCGAAGCCGTACATCGCCTCGTCCCTCCCCGACAAGCTGCTCGGCGCCAACGGCAAGGATTGGGAACCTGTGGTGACCCAGGCGGTCAGCGAGCAGGCCGATGGCTGGACTTACGGCCCGAACTGGGCCGGCGCGTTCAGCCAACTGCAGGACCTGTGGGGCAAGGCCGTCGCCGGGCAGATGAAGGCCGTCGACATCGCTCCAGCGCTACAGAAGTGGATCGTTGACGACCTCAAACAGCAGGGCATCGGGGTCGCGGGAGCATGACCCAGACCCTCGCGCCGAAAGCCGGGCCCCGGCGTGCGGACACTCCGCACGCCGGGGCTCCGGCCCGGCTCTCCCGTACCGGCGCCAAAGGCTTCCTGTTCACGGTGCCGTTCTTCGCCGGGTTCCTTCTGGTGTTCGTGATCCCGTTCGGGTACGCGCTGGTCGAGAGCCTATACACCAAGCGGCTGTCCGGGGCGGGGCTGGGCGGGGCGGTCCGCTCGTTCGCCGGGTTCGACAACTACACCCGCGGGCTGCAGGACACCCAGTTCTGGTCGGCAGTCGGCCGGGTGGCCGTCTTCGCGCTCGTCCAGATCCCGGTCATGCTCGGCCTGAGCCTGCTCGCGGCACTGCTGCTGGACATGGCGGTCAAACGGTCGGCCAAGGTGTTCCGGCTGGGTCTGCTGATCCCCTACATGATCCCGGCGATCGTGGCCACGCTGGTCTGGCTCTACCTCTATTCTCCGCAGCTCGGCCCGGTCACCAAGGCGGCCGCCGCACTCGGTGCCGACGTCGACATGTTCTCCCCCGACCTGCTCTGGTTCAGCATCGGCAACCTGCTCACCTGGGCCGGTCTGGGCTACAACATGCTGATCATCTATGGGGCGCTGCGGTCGGTGCCGCGCGAGCTGTTCGAAGCGGCCCGCCTGGACGGTGCCGGCGAGATCCGAATCGCCTGGTCGGTGAAGATTCCGTACGTCCGCAGCTCGCTGGTGCTCACCGGCATGCTGGCGATCATCCACATGTTGCAGATCTTCGCCGAGCCGCTGGTCTTCCGGGTGACCTCGCCGGAGACGGTCACCGCGAGCTTCACGCCGATCATGATGATCTACAACCTTGCGTTCACGCAGAGCAACTACCACTACGCGGCCGCTCTGTCGGTGATCCTCGCGGTACTCGTCGGCGCCACCTCCGCCGTCTTCTACCGCCTCACGAACAGGGGAACCCCGTGAGCCGTACCTCGCGTGGCCTGGTCTTCGCCGGGCTTGTGCTATTCCTGCTCTACTCGGTGGCGCCCGTGTGGTGGCTGCTCGTCAACGCCACCAAGAACTCCCGTGACCTGCTGCTGACCAACGGCCTCTGGTTCGCCGACCTCAACCTGGGCGGCAACCTACGGCAGATCAGCGAATACCAAGACGGCATCTTCCTGCGCTGGACCGCGAACTCGCTGCTCTACGCCGTGGGCGGCGCCGCGGTCGGAACCCTGGTCGCCCTGGCCGCGGGGTACGGGCTCGCCCGGTTCTCCTACCCCGGCCGGTCACTGTCGATGGGCCTGGTGATCGCGTCGTTCCTGATCCCCTACTCGATGCTGACCCTGCCGCTCTACCTGCTGTTCTCCCGGATCGGGCTGACCGACACGGCATGGGCGGTGCTGATCCCGACGTTCATCAACCCGTTCAGCGTCTACCTGGCCAAGGTGTACGTCGAGGGCGCGATCCCGCCTGAACTGCTCGAGGCGGCCCGCATCGACGGCGCCGGCGAGGTGCAGATCTTCTTCCGGATCGTGTTGCGGATGCTCACCACCGCAGGCGCGACCATCTTCCTTCTCGGTTTCGTCGCCTCCTGGAACGGCTTCTTCCTCCCGATGACCATGCTGCGCAGCCCGGAGAACTGGACCATGACGCTCGGGCTGTACAACTGGCTGCGGCAGAGCCAGGTCAGCAACGCGGGCACGATCGACTTCACCAGCATCGTGATCACCGGCTCGCTGCTCTCGGTGATCCCGCTGGCCGCGGTGATGATCGCGCTGCAGCGGTTCTGGCGCACCGGCGTGGCCCTGGGAGCGCTCAAGTGACCGACGCTCTTCCCAAAGCGGTGCTGGCGATGCGCCCGGCCACCCTGGCTGAGGATCTGTTCGGCCCTGCCTGTGCCGGCCTGACGGGTCTCGTCGACGCCTCGCCCCACATTCTGGAGAAGTTCGACGACCCTCTGGGGCACGACCTGCTCGCTGACGCCGATGTCCTGGTCACCGGCTGGGGTTGCCCGCCACTGACCGGCGCCGTGCTCGACCGGGCTCCGAGACTGCGAGCCGTGGTGCACGCCGGCGGCTCAGCCGCCGCTGTACTGGACCTGGCCACCGCCGCAGAGCGTGGCCTGGCCCTCTCCAACGCGGGCGAGGCCAACGCAGTGCCGGTCGCCGAGTACACGTTCGCCGCCATCCTGCTCTCCGGCAAACGTGCCCGCGCGGCCGAACGGCTCTACCGGCAGCGCCGCGACTACGTCGACCGGGAGGTGGAACTGCGTGACACCGGCAACTACCGGCGCACCGTCGGCCTGGTCGGCGCGTCCCGGATCGGTCGGCGGGTGGCCCGGCTACTCGCCCAGACCGACCTGGACGTGCTGCTCTACGACCCGTACCTACCCGTACCGGACGCCGTCAACCTCAGCGTTCGGCTCTGCAGCCTGCCGGAACTGATGACCGCGTCGGACGTCGTGTCGCTGCACCCGCCGGTCACCGCCGAGACCACCGGCATGATCGACGCGGCGATGCTGGGCCGGATGCCGGACGGCGCCACCCTGATCAACACCGCACGCGGCGCCATCGTCGACCAGGACGCCCTGGTCGCCGAGCTGCGCACCGGCCGGATCTCCGCAGTCCTCGACGTGACGACCCCCGATCCCCTACCGGCCGACCACGAGCTGTGGTCGCTGCCCAACGTGACGCTGACCCCGCACATCGCCGGGGCCACCGGCTCCGAACTGCGCCGACTCGGGCGGCACGTGATCGACGAGCTCGCCCGGTTCCGGCAGGGCGCGCCCTTCGCGTACTCCGAAAGCAAGGTGTCGTGAACGAACATCCCATCCTGCGCGGCTTCCACCCCGACCCGTCGGCGGTTCGCGCCGGCACCCGGTACGTCCTCGCAACCAGCACCTTCGAATGGTCACCCGGGATAGCCCTGCACACCTCCACCGACCTGAGGCGCTGGCAGCCGATCGGCGGCGCCCTGAACCTCGACCTGCGCGGAGTGCCTGACTCGGCCGGGATCTGGGCGCCCACGATCAGCCACCACGACGGCCTTTTCTGGCTGGTCTACACGGTGGTACGGACTATGACCGGCGCGTACAAGGACCTTGACAACTACCTGGTCACCGCGCCCGACCCGGCCGGGCCGTGGAGCGAGCCGATCTATCTGAACTCGTCAGGCTTCGACCCGTCGCTGTTCCACGCCGCCGACGGCCGCCGCTATCTGATCAACGTGAACTGGGATCACCGGCCCGGCCGGTTCTCCTTCGGCGGGGTGCTGCTGCAGGAGTACGACCACGACCGACGATCCCTGGTCGGCGACCCGAAGGTGATCTTCGCCAGCGACGAGCTGATGGAGGGCTCGCACCTGTTCGAACGTGACGGCTGGTTCTACCTGATGCTTGCCGAGGGCGGCACCGGCTACCACCACGGCATCCGGCTCGCCCGGTCACGGGACCTGCGAGGCCCGTACCAGGTCGACTCGGAGCCTCTGCTCACCGCCAGGCACGACCCCCAGGCCGCCGTGCAGAAGGCCGGCCACGGACAGCTGCTCACCACCCCGGACGGCGAACAGGTCATCGTCCACCTAGGCGCCCGGCCCCGGATGGGGCGCGACGGACTGCGCAGCCCACTGGGCCGGGAGACGTTCCTGCAGCACGTCGTATGGACCCCCGACGGATGGCTGAGACTGCTCGACAAACCGGTACCGGCCTCGGAGCACCCCGCCGACCAGCCGTTCGACGGGCCGGAGTGGATGAGTCTGCGGGCCCCCGCCACCCCCGGCTGGGCCGAACTCGAACCGGGCCGGGTGCGGTTGCGAGGCCGAGAAAGCCTGGACTCGCTGTTCGACCAGTCACTGCTGGCCCGGCGGCTGCCCGGCCTGCACGGTACCGCCGAGGTGACCGTCGACGTCGAGCCACGCCACTTCACCGAACTCGCCGGGCTGGTCCTCTACTACAACACCACCGGCTACCACTATCTCGCGGTCACCCACCACGAGCAGCACGAAAAGGTCATCGTCGTGATCAGCAAACGCCCGGGCGCCACCGTCGAACACGGTCGGCAACCGATCCCCGACGGGCCCGTGCGCCTGCGAACCGAGCTGGACGGCATGCGGGTACGGTTTTCGTACGCCGCCACAGACGGCGTCTGGAAAACCGTCGGCCCCGCACTGGACCTGGAGTTCCTCTCCGACGAGATCGGCCCGCCGTTGCGCTTCACCGGCACCGCGATCGGCGTCTGCGCCCAGGACCTGTCCCGTCGGCGGCTGACCGCCGACTTCAGCGACTTCACGCTGGACGTCGCATGAGGGCGCTGATGGTCCGCGGCGGTTGGGACGGCCACGAACCGGTAGCCTGCACCGAACTGTTCCGCGGATTCCTCGCACAACACGGCTTCGATGTGCTGACGGCCGAGGACCGGGACGTCTACACCGACCGTGACCTGCTTGCGACCATCGACCTGATCATCCCGTGCTGGACCGGCGACCGGCTCACCGCCGAGCAGGAGCAGTGCCTGACCCGGCGGGTGCACGATGGAGCCGGTCTCGCCGGCTGGCACGGTGGCGTCCTCGCCACCGGCTACGAGGCGTCCCGCTACCAGTACCTGATCGGCGGCCGGTTCATCTTCCACCCGGGCGGCATCATCGACCACACCGTCGACATCGTCAGCGACCATCCGGTCGTCGCCGACCTGGCGTCGTTCCCCCTCCGCTCCGAACAGTACTACCTGCACGTCGACCCGACGCTCGAGATCCACGCCACCACCACCTTCGCCGGCCACCAGGAAGCGCCGGAGACCGCCGGCGTCGTGATGCCGGTCGTGTGGACCCGCCGCTTCGGCGCCGGCCGGGTGTTCGTCTCCACCCTCGGCCACTCCCCCGCAGACCTCCAGGTCCCCCAGGTCCGCACCCTCACCGAACGTGGCCTGCTCTGGGCGGCCGGACGAGAGCAGGCATCCTCATGACGGTCCTTCTGCCCGGCCGCGCCGAAGGCGCCGAACAATACCTCGACTGGGGAAACAGCCGGCTTCGCCTGGTGATCAGCCACAGCTGGCAGGACGCGCCCCGCCTGATCACCATCTGGCACACCGACACCCCACGCCCCAACCTGGCCGCGCTGCGCCGCTCGGCTCTTCCCGTCCTCGAGGTCGCCCTCGCCGGCGAGGGCCGCGCCGGGACCTCCGGCAAGCGGCACGTCGACGGCGCCGCCGGCCAGCGAATGCGGCTCACCGGCACCCACGCCGAACGTGACAGCGGGATGGCCCGGCTCCGGCTGGGCCTGGCCGATGAGCAGAGCGGCCTGCGCGCCACCGTCCACTACGAACTCGCCGACGACACCACGGCGTTGCGGACCTGGGCCGAACTGACCGCCGACACCGAACTGCGGATCGAGCACGTCACCAGCGGTGCGGTCTCCGGACTCGGCCACGGCATCGCCTGGGAGGACGACCTCGCGATGTGGACCGCGGCGAACCCGTGGAGCGGCGAGTTCCGCTGGCAGCGCGAGACGCTTTCCGGGCGCGGGCTGTACGACGTGGGTATGGCCGCCCACGGCCAGGTCGGCTCGAAGAACCGGATCAGCCTGACCTCCACCGGGGCCTGGTCGACCTCCGAGCACCTGCCGATGGGGATCGTCGAGGATCTGCGCAGCGGGCGGATGCTGGCGTGGCTGGCCGAGTCCAACACCACATGGCACGCCGAACTCGGTGACCGCTACGGCGACGTGTACCTGGCCGTGTTCGGCCCCACCGCGCTGGAACACCAGTGGACCGGGCGGGTGGGGGCGGGGCGCAACGTTCGTACCATCGCCGTCGTCCTCGCTCTGGGGTCCGGCCTCGAGGAGATCGCCGCCGCGCTCACCGCCCACCGGCGCCGCGCCCGACGCCCACACCCCGACCATGTGGCACTGCCGGTCGTCTACAACGACTTCCTCAACGCGCTGATGGCGGACCCGACCACCGAACGCGAGCTGCCGCTCATCGAGGCTGCCGCCGACCTGGGTGTGGAAACGTTCGTGATCGACGCCGGGTGGTACGACGACGAGGGCGGCGGCTGGTGGGACTCGGTCGGCGAGTGGCAGCCGTCGGTCAACCGTTTCCCCGGCGGCGGCCTGGACGCGGTGATCGACCGGATCCGCGGCGCCGGCATGGACCCAGGCCTGTGGCTGGAGCCGGAGGTCGTCGGCGTTCGCAGCCCGATCGCCGCGGCACTGCCGGCGGCCGCGTTCTTCCAACGTGACGGGGTACGGGTCGCCGAGTGGGGCCGGCATCAACTCGACCTGCGGCACCCGGCGGCGCGTGCGCACCTGGACTTGACGGTGGACCGCCTGGTCGAGCGATTCGAGTTGGGCTATCTGAAGCTGGACTACAACGTCGACACCGGCGCGGGCACCGACGGCGCCGGTGAGAGCGCCGGTGAAGGGCTGCTCGGGCACGGGCGGGCGCTGCTCGACTGGGTCGGCGCCGTCCTGGACCGGCATCCCGGCCTCGTCGTCGAGGGCTGCGCCGCGGGAGGGTCACGGATCGACGCGGCCAGTGGCATGGTCTTCCCGATCCAGTCGCTGACCGACCAGCAGAATTTCCGGGCGATGCCACCCATCGCCGCCGCGGCGCCCCTGGCCATCACCGCGGAACAGGCCGGGACGTGGGCCTCGGTGGACGGCACGATGACTCCCGAGGAACTAGCGTTCTCACTGGTCACAGCTATGCTGGGCCGAATCCACCTGGCCGGGCGCATCGACACCCTGGATGCCGGGCAGCGCGCTGTCGTGCGCGACGGGCTGGACGTGTACCGGTCGATCCGTGCGGCGGTCGCACGGTCGGTTCCGGTGTGGCCGCTCGGGCTGCCCGGCTGGCGTGACGACTGGATCGCGCTCGGCGCCCAAGACGGCACTGACCTCTACCTCGCGGTCTGGCGCCGGGGCGGCGCCGAAACCCTACGGCTTCCCGGTCCCGCCGAAGTGCTCTTCCCACGGTGGGGCGAGGAAACGCTGAGCGGTGACGAGATCCGGTTGCCGCAGCCGTACACCGCCCGTCTTCTGCTGGTGAAGGGAGCGCCGTGACCGCCCACCCCTCGTCTCGGGCTTTCACCAGGACCGACTGTCGTCCACTTCGACAACGGATTGCGGAAATGACTCTCGTCGCGGCCACCCCGGCAAACGCCGAACTCGGACCGGGCCTGCTCAAAGACCGGTTCGAACGCAACCTCACCTACATGACCAGCCTGACCCCGGAGAATCTGCTGCGCCCCTACCAGTTCGAGGCCGGACTGTGGAGCTGGTGCGGCACCGCCGGCACCACGATCGGTGCCACCGTCGCCGACGGCCCGGACACCTGGCACTGGGGATGGGAGGCTCCCACCTCCCAGCTACGCGGCCACATCCTCGGCCACTGGCTGTCAGCAGCAGCCCACCTACGGCACGCCTCGCCCCGGATCGGCGCCACCGCAGATCACCTCGTCGCCGAACTCGCCCGCTGCCAGCAGGCCAACGGCGGCGAGTGGATCGCGCCGTTCCCGGAGAAACATCTGGAGCGTATCGCCGCCGGGCAGACGGCCTGGGCACCCCAGTACGTGCTGCATAAGCTCCTTGCCGGTCTGCTCGACATGGCCGTGAGCGGGCACAACACCCAGGCGCTGGAGATCCTGACCCGCGCCGCGAAGTGGTTCTCCCGGTGGACCGCGCCGATGAGCCGGGAGCAACTCGACGACATCCTCGACGTCGAGACCGGCGGAATGCTCGAAGTCTGGGCCAGCCTGTTCCAGCTCACCGGCGACCTGGAACATCAGGAACTGGTCCTCCGCTACCGCCGCGGCCGCTTCTTCGACCGGCTCCTGGCCGGAGACGACGTCCTCACCAACAAACACGCCAACACCCAGGTCGCCGAGATCCTCGGCTGCGCCCGCGCCTACGAGGTGACCGGGGATCCCCGGTGGCGCGACATCGTGGAGGCTTTCTGGCACCAGGCGGTCACCGGCCGCGGCACCTACGTCACCGGTGGCAGCAGCAGCGGCGAGATCTGGCAACCGCCCGGCGAGCAGGCGGCCCGCCTTCACGACGTGCAGGAACACTGCGTCGTGACGAACATGATGCGGTTGGCCGACTACCTCTACCGCTGGACCGGCGAGGCCGGCTACGCCGCATACTGGGAAAGCAACCTGATCAACGGTGTCCTCGCCCAACAGCACCCGGAAACCGGCATGGTCGCCTACTTCTTGCCTCTCGAAGCGGGAAGCACCAAAGTCTGGGGCCATCCCACCCGGGACTTCTGGTGCTGCCATGGCACCCTGCTACAGGCGCACACGCTCTATCCCGCATCTGCCGCTCACCTCGACGGCCAGGGGATCAGAATCGGTCAGTACACGCCTAGCACGCTCCGGCTCGATCATCCGCTGGCCGGCACGGTCGAGATCGAGGTGACTCCCGACGTCCGCCACGGGGTAGTGCCCGGCCGGCACCATTCGATCGAGGGGTACGAGAGTATCCAGCTCGTTCACACGCCGGGTGTGCCATGGCGGCGCCCCCGTTCCATGACCTTCCGGATCCGGATCTGTTGTGCGGTGCCGGCGCTTTTCACGGTACGTCTGCGCGTGCCGCAATGGGCGAGCGCCACCACGGTGACGGTGAACGGAGGATCCATCGATGTAGAAGTGGTCAACGGATTCATCGTCCTCGACAGAGCCTGGTCCGACGAACTCGTCGACATCACCCTTGCCACCGAGGTGACCGCTCATCCGCTGCCCGACGAACCTGGCCACGTTGCCTTTACCGACGGTCCGATCGTCCTCGCCGGCCTGGTGGGAGAGGAACGCACGCTGCGCGGCGACCCGGCCGACGCCGCCGCCCTGCTGCGCCCCGACCGGGAGCGTCATCACAGTTGGTGGAACGCCGGAACATACCGCACTCACGGCCAGAACCGTGGCATCCGGTTCATCCCTCTCTACGACGTCACGCAGCAGGAATACACCGTCTACTTCCCGGTCTCCAGCGCTCCGACGGAGTAGACCTCATTCGGCGTGATCGCCGCCGGAGCCGTTGCGGCCGGGTGCCGAACCGCCACTCCTCCCGGCCGGCTCACCGATGACGAACAGGCCCGGTCCGTCAACCGTTGGGCTTCGGCGGTACCGACGACCTCTGACAGGCGCAAGGGCATCAAGATCAACAGGGAAGAGCCGATCGCGATCCTGGCCAGAGCTGGTCAGCCCGCAGGCACCACCTCTGCGGCAAGGCCGGCGGTAGCCAGCAACTCCTCCCGTGGCGCTCCGGTGGCGGCATGGACGGCGAGCCCTTCGGCCGTTACCAGGACGTACCGGGCAAGAATTGCACAGTCGGTGTGTGCCGGCAGGTCTCCGGCCGCCACCGCTTCCTCGAAGCGGTGGCGCACCGCCCGGCGAACCTGCTCACGCCGAACCTCGAGAAGCTCCGCGATCTCGCGAGAAGCGAGTCCGGCCTGCACCATCAGGCATCCACGCGGACGTCCGGGAGCAGTGTAGGCCTCGACCAGACCGGTCAGAAACCGTACCGTGACCTCCCGGGCGGTGGGCTGTGCGAGCGCTTCGCCGGGCAGTCCGCAGCGCATCTCCGTGTAGCGGTCGAGAACCTTCTCGAAGAGCTGCTTTTTATTGCCGAAAGCCGCATACAGACTGGGCGGCCGAATGTTCATCGCCTCGGTCAGCTCGGCGATCGAGGTGCCCTCGTAGCCCTTGCGCCAGAACATCTCGACGGCCACGTCCAGCGCGGCCTGCTCATCGAACGCGCGCCTGCCTCCCCTTGCCATGGTCCCCCATTCCTGCCGTGCCGGTTGCACGACTGCTTTAGCGGTCGCTACAGTCTAGTTGATCGCAGCTTTAGCGATCACTACAGCAAACGGCGCAAGCCGCCGTACGAAGTGAGCGGCGAACCAGCGACCGGAACTCAGCGGTCAACCCCACGTCATCGACGTGGCCACGGCCGGCTCTGACATCCAGCACGACACCGAGGAGACACCATGACCGACACCGGCACCTGGCCGCACCACGCATTGGGCAAGGCGCTGAGCAACTGGGGACGATGGGGAGCCGACGACGAGATCGGCACGCTCAACCTGATCACCAACGCCAAACGCGTCGCCGCAGCACAGCTGGTCCGGACCGGGAAGCGCTTCGACCTCGGGATGCCGTTCGGCAAGCAGGGCCCCGCCGTGCCGAGCTCGTTCCGGTCCAATCCCCAGCATGTGATGACCGTGCTGCCGTCAGACACCGCCGGTGCCCCCGACGGGATGATCGGCTCGGACGACATGGTGGTGATGAGTCTTCAGGCCGCTACCCAATGGGACGGCCTCGCCCACATGGGATACGGCGGGCTGTTCTATAACAACGTGCCCGCCGACGCGGTGAACAACTTCACCGGCGCCGCCAAAAACTCCTTCGACAAGGCGGCGGGGCACCTGATCACTCGCGGAGTGCTACTGGACATCGCCGCGCTCAAGGGCGTCGACCGTCTGCCGGACTCATACGAGATCACCGCAGCCGATCTGCTGGCCGCCGAAGATCGTCAGAGCGTACGCGTCGAATCCGGCGACGCCCTCTGCGTCCGCACCGGATGGCACCGGTGGTACCTGGACGGCGATCGGGACCACTACATGGCCGAGGCCGAGGCCGGCCTCGGCCTCGACACCCTGCGCTGGCTACGTGAGCGCGACGTCGCCGCAGTGGCGTTGGACAACTGGGCCGTCGAGGTCTACCCGTCGCCGATCTCTGGCGCCTACGCCCCATTCCATCAGGTCGCCATCCGCGATCTCGGACTCACCCTGGGCGAGATGTTCGACTTCGAGGACCTCGCCGCCGATTGCGCTCAGGACAACATCTGGGAGTTCTGCCTCTGCGCCCCGGGCCTCAAGGTCACCGGCTCGGTCGGCACCCCCATCACCCCCATCGCGCTCAAGTAGACCCCGGCCCGGCTCGCGCGGTCACTCGTCCTCCTGCCATGCAACGTGCGTGGCCGCGCGGGCACGAGCTCACCTTGTTCCGGCAATCCAGAAGGCGGCACCCGACATGGCAACAACCCGGCTGACGATCGACGTGTGGGCGGATGTGCTCTGCCCCTGGTGCTACATCGGCGAGCACCGCCTCGCCAGGGCGATCGCACAATCCCCACACGCGAACGACATAGACCTGACCATCCACACCTTCGAGCTCGACCCGGCCGTTCCGGCAACGGTTCAGCCGACCCTGGACTACCGGACCGTGAAGTACGGGATCACCCGTATCCAGGCCCGAGCAATGGAGACGGGCGTCGCCGGGCAGGCCGCCGCCGAGGGCCTCCCTTACACTCTCGACCGGCCCGTGAGCAACACCTTTGCTATGCTGCGGCTGGTGCATCTCGGCAACGAGCACGGCGTCGGCTGGCAGTACATGCGGGCGATGCAGGCGGAACTGTACGGCGGGAACCCCGACGCGTTCGGCCACGGCACGCTGACCGTCCTCGGCGAGCGACTCGGCCTGCCTGCCGAGGAGATCCGCGACGTGCTCACCACCGACCGCTACAGCGCGGCCGTACGAGCCGACCACGCCGCAGCGGTGGCCTCCGGGGCCAGCGGGGTGCCCTTCACCGTCCTCGGCCGGCGCCTCGGCATCCCCGGCGCGGCGACCGTCCGCCAATACACCGCAGCCATCGACCAGGCATGGGATCAGCTCAACGGTTAACGGGCCGGGCCTGTTCGTCCTCGTGCCGGCCGCCATATACGGCGTCGGGCTCGCGGCCGTCGCCTTCGCCCCGCCCGGGCGGGACCCGACGTGGATTCCGCGGTCGACTATCTCACCGTCGACCTCACCGCGACCGCACCGCCCGGCACGACCGCCGAAATCGTCCTCGGCCCGCTCCATGACGAGGTCGGCAGCGGCACCGCCTGGCCCCCGCGTGACAGCGAAAGGGGGCCCGCACGTCGCACGGCCGCGACGTGGGCGCACCGGACAGCCTCCTCAACAGTCTGCCGACGACGAATGCCCGGCGATGGCCTGGTCGAGGGCTGCGGCATCGGCCCAGTTGCCGTGAAAGCCGAACGGGATGCGGGCCGGCAGCTTCACCCGGGTCAACGGGGTGCGGCGCAGGTCTGCGGCGTCGTGAACAAGCATCTCACTCAGCCCGGTGGCTCGGTTCCACCAGACCGTCAGCAGATAGCCGTCGTCCTCGGCACGGGCGTTCGCACGTGGCACGAAGACGGGTTCGCTGGGACTGGTCAGGCCGTCCGGCCCTTCGACCACGGTCGTGGAGTCGAGCAGGTAGTCGTGGCGGGCCAAACCGTCGGTCATGGTGTCTCCGGCCAAGCCGCGGGTGGTGACGAAATATCCGTAACGGTTCTCGATGCCGCTGTACGCGTCGTTGATCCGGGGGAACTCGCCGGCGATCCCGCTGATCTGTTTCTCGGTGGTCCGCCCGGTCCGCAGATCGATCCGCCACTGGTGGGGCAGCGCCGGCGGGAACCACTCGTGCGAGCCGACAGGGGTGTCGAGACGCTCGGCCGGGGTGCCGAGGCGGGTGATCCGGTGCCCGTCGATGACCAGTTCGTCTCCTTGTTCGTACGCGTTGAAGAAGTGAGTGTTGGCGAACAACCCTCCGACCTCGTGCCAGGTGACCTCATGGGTCTTCTGGTTCATCACCGCGATCCGCACCCCGTGCGGTACAGCCTTCTCGTCCCAGACCACGCCGGGTCGGCCCTGGGCGACCAGGTCGAGGCGGAACAGCGCCGGGGTGACGAAGAAGATCGCATGGTTGGCAGTGACCGCGAAGTCGTGCATGAGCACCGGAATCCCGATGTCGAACGAGTGCGAGTCGATGATCTGCCCGGTCTTCACGTCGGCGCGGTACCACGTGATCACCGGGCCGGTCGCAGCGAAGAACAGCAGGTCACCGGTGGCCGGGTCGGTCTTGAAGTGTGCGGTGCACAGCACGTCGACGCCGCCGTGGAAGTCGTAGCCGCCGAGCGTCTCCAGGCTCTCGGGATGCAGCTTGTGCGGCAGGCCGCCCTCGAAGTAGACGAGCAGGTGGTCGTCGAACAGGCCTACGTTGGTGTTGGCCACGTTCTTGGCCGGTGGCGCGCCGTCGGGCAGGCGCCCGGGTGTGCCACCGTTGACGAAACCGCTGTAGATCGCCTCGCCGGCGGTCACCTCGACCTTCATCGACGGTGTCTGGACCCAGCGGCTGCGGTAGGTGGCCCGGCCGTCGCGCACGAACACCGCGCAGACCATGCCGTCGCCCTCCCACCAGTGGTAGCGGTCGGTGTTGCGGGGCTCGAAGCGCGGGTTGGACGAGGTCCGTAGCAGCGCACCGGCGAGGTCGGCGGGCAATTCGCCAACCACCTCCAGGTCGAACGCCTCGGTCTCGTCGGCCCAGGGCGTGAACGGGCCGTTGAGGAACTTGTTGCCGGTGGGCCAGGATCCGCGGGCGGCGCGCGGCACCAAGGTCGTCGGGTTCGGGATCATCGCAATCCTCCAGAGGACGTGGATTTCAGAACGGGTATGCGGGAAGGTCGCCCCGGAGCGTGACCCATTGCTGTTCGGTGAAGGCGTCAAGGTTGGCGGCGGTGCCGCCGTGGCGGGAACCGTTGCCTGAGTCCCCGACCCCGCCGAACGGGATGACCGCCTCGTCGTTGACGGTCTGGTCGTTGATGTGGATCAGCCCGCTGGGGACGCGTTCGGCCAAGGCGAGGCCTTTCATCACGTCGCGGGTGAGGATGCCCAGCGACAACCCGTACGGCGTGCTTGTGGCCAGACGGGCGGCCTCATCGAGGTCACGGAAAGTGACCACCGGAGCGACCGGTCCGAAGATCTCGTCCGCATACGCGGGGGCGGTCAGGGGGACGTCGGCGAGGACCGTCGGCCGGTAGAACAACCGATCGTAGGTGCCGCCAGCGGCCAGGCGGGCGCCGGCAGCGAGGCTGGCGGTGACGACTCGGTGTACGGTGTCGCGCTGACCGGCGTCGATGACCGGGCCGAGCGCGACGGTCTCGCTGGTCGGGTCGCCGACCGGCAGCGCGTTGGCGTGCTCAGCCAGGGCAGCCACGTAGTCCTCCGCGATCGAGGCGTGCACCAGGTGGCGGCTGCTGGCCATGCAGATCTGCCCGGCATGGACGAACGCCCCGAAGGCACCGACCGACACTGCCTTCTCGACGTCGACGTCGTTGAGGACGATCAGCGCTGAGTTGCCGCCGAGTTCCAGATGGACACGCTTGAGGTGGGGCGCGGCAGCGGCCGCGATGGCCCGCCCGGCGCGGGTGGAGCCGGTGAAGGCGATGACCGGGATCAGCGGGTCCTCGACGACGGCTGCGCCCGCGACCGGGCCACCGGGCAGCACATGCAGCAGACCGGCAGGCAGGCCGGCCTCCTCGAAGATACGGGCGAGGACGACACCGCCGCTGATCGCGGTGCGCGGGTCGGGTTTGAGGATCACTGCATTGCCCAGCGCCAGCGCGGGCGCGACTGCTCGCATGGACAGAATGACCGGAACGTTGAATGGCGCGATAACGCCCACTACGCCAACCGGGAGCCTGCGTGAGAAGGACAGCCGCTGCTGCCCGGAGCGCAGCATTTCGCCGTATGGGGCGCCGGCCAGCGCGGCCGCCTCGTAACACTCCTCGGCACCGCCACTGTCGACCTGCAGTGCGGCGAACGGGCGGATCGCGCCGGATTCGCGCATGAGCCAGGTCTCGATCTCATTGCGGTGTTCCTCGAACAGCCGACCGGCTCGCCGCAGCACTGCAGCCCGCTCGCTGTAGGGTCGCGCGGCCCAGTCCCTCTGGGCCTGCGCGGCGTGCTCGGCGGCCTTGTGCACGTCGGCGGCCGTGGCGCAGCCGACCGAGCCGAGTACGGCCCCGGTGGCAGGTTCGAACGCCTCGTACTCACCGCCGGATCCGGGCGTCCACTCGCCCAGGAAGATCCGCCCAGCCCAGGTGCCGCCGTCCAGTAGGGTCATGGCCTCGCCTCCGCTTTCGTGATGTGGTTACGCAATGTGCCGATGCCCTCGATCTCGGTGGTCAGCAGCTGCCCCGGGCGCAGCCAGAGCTTGGGATCGCGGCCGGCGCCGACGCCTCCGGGGGTACCAGTCATGATCAGGTCGCCGGGGAGCAGGGTTACGATCTCGCTGACGTACGCGATCAGGTCCTCTGGGCCGAACAGCAGGTCCACGGTGTTGGAGGACTGCCGGATCTCGCCGTCGACCCGGCACGTGAGGCCCAGGCCGAGGCCCCCTTCCGGCAACTCGTCGGGGGTGACGAGCACCGGCCCAATCGGGGTGGTCGCCTCGAACGTCTTGCCGGACAGGAACTCACGGGTGCGGTGCTGATAGTCGCGTACGGTGATGTCGTTACCCACCGTATAACCCGCTATGTGCTCGAGGGCCTTCTTCGCCGACACGTACCGCGCCGTGCGCCCGACCACGACCACGAGTTCGGCTTCCCAGTCCAGCTGGTCGGAGACCGGGGGCACAGCGATGGACGCGTGCGGTGCGAGCAACGCGCCGCTGAACTTGGCGAACAGGGTCGGGTGCTTCGGTACGTCACGTCCCATCTCGTGGATGTGGCTGAGGTAGTTCAGGCCCACGCAGATGATCTTGTTCGGTTCCGGGAAGAGCAGGCCCAGCTCCGTGCCGGCCGCGGGGATCCGTGGGCCGGACGGTTGTGCGGCGAGGCTCTGCCAGTTGTCGTGGCGCAGCAGCGCGCCGACGTCCGGCGCTGGCAAAAGCACCAGGTCGTCCTGCTCCAGCCGGGCAGCCCGGGTGGTGCCGTCGACGATGACGGTCGTCAGTCGCATACGTCCTCCGTTATTCGGGTGTGCTCAGCGCGCTGAGGCTGAGGTCCGCTGTGGATGCGCCGCAGTCGGCCATCAGCACCGCGCCGGTGACGATCGCCGATCGGGGACCGGCGAGGAACGCGATCACCTCGGCGACCTCCTGCGGCTCGGCGGCCCGGCGTAGCGGGATGAGGCTGGTGGCGCGGTGGTAGGCGCTCGCCCGATCGAGACCTGCCGGGGCACCGAGTGTGTCCATCACCAGGTCCGCCATCGGGGTACGAACCAGGCCCGGGCAGACGGCGTTGGCGCGGACTCCGGCGGCGCCGAAGTCGACGGCGAGCGAGCGGACCAGCCCGATCAGCGCGTGTTTGGCGGTGACGTACGCCGCCGCGCTGGGCACGGCCAGCGTGCCGGCCAGGGAGGAGACCAGTACGACCGTGCCCTTGCTTGCGGTCAGCAGCGGCAGGCAGGCGCGTGCCGCCGCGTACCCGCTGTCGAGATTGGCTGCCAGGACCCGGCGCCACTCGGCTTCGGCGGTGTCCAGAACAGAACCGAAGGTGCCGATCCCGGCGCAGCCGACGAGGGCGTCCAGCCTTCCCCAGCGTTCTCCCACGGTTGCGATCGCCGCCGCACAGTCTCCGGCGACGCTCGCATCGCCGATCACCGGTACCGCTCCGGTCCGCCCGGCTACCGCCTCGATCCTGTCGGCGTCTGGTCCAAGAATGACCACCTCGGCGCCTGATCGGCGCAGCAGTTCGGTGGTGGCCTCCCCGATTCCGCTGCCGCCCCCGGTGACCAGGGCGACCCTTCCCTCGAACTCGCCGCTCATACGACTTCGATCTCCCTGGCTGTCGGCTCCGCTTCGGGTGTCGCCGGGGCGGAGCCGGGCGCCCCCAATAGGCGGCCCCGGATGGCACGGCCCGCCCGGGTGAGCAACGACCAGATGCCCGCGGGGGCGAACTTCACAATCAGGACCAGCAGGACGCCCTCGACGACGAGGGAGACGACCTGGAAGTCCTCCAGCTGGCGGGTGAGCCCGTAGTAGACGACGACGACGCCGAGGACCGGCCCCAGGACGCTCCCGGCACCGCCGACCAGGGCCATGAGCACAGCGTTGAGGCTCCAGTTGACGCTGGCCATGCCGCCTGGCGAGACCGCGACATATTGGTATGCGGTGACGGCGCCGGCCATCCCGGTCAAGGCGCTAGACAGCACGAGGGCGGCGAACCGGTGCCGGTAGACAGCGACGCCGAGGCCGGCAGCGGCCGGTTCGTTGTCGCGGATGGCGGTCAGCCGCAGGCCGAACGCGCTATACCGTACGTACACCGCAAGGGCCATCGCGGTGGCGGCCACGAACGCCGCGAGCTCGAACAGCACGGTCCCGGTCGGGATCCGGTCGATCGGCAGGGTCACGCCGGCCGCCCCGCCGGCCCAGTTCCAGTTGGTCAGCAGGGCTTGCACGGCGATGGAAGCGGCCAGCGTGCCGATCGCGAAGTAGTCGCCGCGCAGTCGTAGTAGCGGCACGGCGAGCGCCGCTCCGATCGCGCAGCTGACCAGGACCGCCAGTGCCACGCCGGCGGGCCAGTCGACGGGCGTGTGTGCAAGGGCGAGGCCTGCGGCATAACCACCTGCGGCAACGAAGGTGGCCGCGCCCAGCGACACCTGGCCGGCGAACCCGGACAGGATGTTCCAAGCCTGGGCAATGGCCAGGTAGACCAGCAGGGTGGTTGCCAGGTCCTGGGTGCCGGGGTCGAGCCGCGGCCCGAGCAGGAGCGCGACCGTGGTGGCGGACAGCAGCGCTACGGCCGCACCGGTTTTCTGCTTCACGCGGGTACCGCCCTTCGGAACAGTCCGCTGGGGCGGAACGACAGGGTGAGGAAGAAGACGGTGTAGACGACGAAGTTGCGCCATCCCCCGCCGAACAGGTCTGTGCTGATCGACTGGAGAACGCCGAGGGTGATGCCGCCAAGCAGAACCCCGCCGACGCTGCCGATGCCGGCCAGCGCCATGACGGCGAACCCGGTCAGCAGCAGGGGCAGGCCACTGGTCGGGGTGAAACTCTGCGCGACTCCGGTCATCACCCCACCGGCCGCGGCCAACGCCGCCGCACCTGCCATCGTCAGGGCGTAGATGCGCCCGACGTTGAGGCCGAGCATCGAGGCGGTCATCG
This sequence comes from Actinoplanes sp. NPDC026670, assembly GCF_040638175.1. Lineage (NCBI taxonomy): Bacteria > Bacillati > Actinomycetota > Actinomycetes > Micromonosporales > Micromonosporaceae > Actinoplanes > Actinoplanes sp. NPDC026670. The sequence continues at coordinate 20,265 of NZ_JBEZXU010000036.1, read as the reverse complement.
GGTCTGCGGCCGACGCCCGCACGGCGCTGCCGGCTCGGGTGCGGGTGAGGATCAGGTGGGTGGCGCCGCACAGCACGATGGTCAGGGCGAACGAGATGGCGTAGACCGCTTGGATCCGTACGCCCGCCAGGGTGAATCCGGCGTCGGCGTACGGCGCATTGAGCGCCTTCGGATGTGTGCCGAACACGGCCTGTAGCACCGCCTGCGCCACCAGCGACAGGCCGAACGTGGCCACCAGCGGCGCGTTGGGGCTCGCCCGCAGCAGCCCAGTCAGCAGGTACCGCTGCACCGGGTAGGCCAGCGCGGCCATCCCCAGCATGGCGAAGGGCAGCGCCAGCAGCGGATCGAATCCCGCGTAGCCGACCAGGAGGGAGGCGAGGTACGCGCCGCCGATGACCAACTCGCCGTGCATCAGGTTCATCATCTTCAGGACGCCGAAGACCAGGGAGATACCCAGCCCGATGAGGGCGTACAAGCCTCCCGCGAGGACTCCGGCGACCATGACGTCAGCGGACATACCGCACCTCTCTCAGGAGAGCCCGGACAGCGGTTTCAGCGGCGATGCGCCCTGGGCCGGCCAGACCTGGGAGATGGTGCCGTCGGCGTTCCACTGGCCGATGAAGCTCGGCGTGGCGCTCTTGTTAGCGGTGAACTTCACTGGGCCGAGCGTGGAGCTCATGTCGGTGGCCGCGAGCGCTGAGTTGATCTTCTCGTGGTCGGTGGAGCCTGCCTTGGTAATGGCCGAAAGAAGGATGCTGGCCTCGTGGTAACCGATCGCGACGGAGGCGAGGTCGTTGTCGTTGGTGTACTTGGTGCCGAACTTCGCCACAATGGTGTCGGCCTGTGGCAGGCCTGAGGTGCGGGTCCAGTTCATCTGCAGCAGCGTTCCTGCGCCGAGCGCGCCCAGCGATGTCCACCCGGGTGTCTGGGCACACTGGATGCCGATAGCCAGGTTCGGGGCGTACGCCAGGGCCTTCATCTGCTTCCACATCGCAAAGCAGTCCGGCGGAGTCATCGCCGCGATGAGCACCTGCGCGTCGGCTGACTTGGCCTGCGTGATGATGTTGGCGTAGTCGGTCGTGCCGGCCGGCTCCGAGGCCTTGACCGCGACGGTGAACCCGGCCTGTGTTGCCGCGGTCTTCCACTGCTCGGCGGTGGACTCGCCCTGAGCGTCGTTGGTCGTGATGATGACGACGTTCTTGTTCGTCGCGGCGGTGCTCGCCACTTCGAGAAAGCCTTTGGCGCCGTCACCGAGCGACTGGAACGAGTCCCAGACGTACCCCTTGCCCTCGGGCAGCAACTCGATCGGCAGGGCACCCATCACCAGCGGGATCTTCAGCGAGTCGGCCTGGGCCTGCACGTCGATGTTCTGCTGGCAACAGGAGCCCAGCAAGGCGGTCGCTTTGTCGGTCAGTGTGAGGGTGCGAACCTGCTGCACCATCGTGCTGGTGTCGCCGCGGTTGTCCAGGATCTTCAGCGTCACCGTGCGCTTCGCGCCGCCGACATCGATGCCGCCGGCCGCGTTGGCCTCGTCGACTGCCCACTGGTAGCCGTCGCGGATGGTCTCGAGGTTGACCTGGCCACTGAGCATCATGCTCGCCCCGAGGACGATCTCCTGGGCTGCGGAGTCACTGTTGCTGTTGTTTCCGCAGGCGGCTGTGGCCACGACGGCCACGAGGGCCGCGGCAAGCGACTTTCGTATCACGTTGTTCTCCTTGTATCCGCTGTGGAAACCCTGGTGGTGTCGATGCCGGCGGGATCGCCGCTACCGAAGTAGGCGTCGTCGAGTCGTGTGCCGCGTAACAGGTCGTCGGCAGCGCCGGTATAGGACAGGCGGCCCCGCGACAGCACGACGGCCCGGTCGGCCAGGGTGAGGCAGCGGTGGACGTTCTGCTCGACGAGCAGGATCGCCACGCCGCTCTGGTTCACCCGGGCCAGCGCCTCGTACAGCGTGTCGACGGCGACGGGCGAGAGCCCGAGGGAGATCTCGTCACAGATGAGCAGCCGCGGCTCGGCCATCAGCGCCCGCCCGACGGCAAGCATCTGCTGCTGCCCGCCCGACAGCGTCCCACCGAGCTGCGCGGAGCGTTCCCTCAGAACGGGGAAGGCGTCATACACCACGGCGAGCCGCTGGTCGAGCACACCAGCGGAGCTACGCAACGGCGCACCGAGTAGGAGGTTCTCCCTCACGGTGAGCTCGGCGAAGACCCGACGGCCTTCGGGGCAGTACGCGACACCGGACCGGGCCCGCTGGTGGGAGGGCGTGCGGGTGACGTCGTCGCCGCCGATCCGCACGATGCCCTCGCGGATTTTGACCGCGCCCATGATGGCGCCGCACAGTGTCGACTTGCCGGCCCCGTTCGCGCCCAGCACCGCGACGATCTCGCCCGGTGCCACCTCCAGCGAGACCTCGCGCAGGGCCACCATGCCGCCGTACGCGGCGGTCAGCCCTCGCACGGATAGCACCGGGCGGCCGGTGGCGGGTATGGGCCGGCGGTCTGCTGCCTTGGCCGTCTGCCCGTCGCCGAGGTACACCTCGCGGACCTTGGGGTCGCGGGCGATCTCCTCGGGCGTGCCTTCGGCGATGGCCTCCCCCCAGTCGAGCACCAGCACGCGGTCGACGACCTCACGCACGACCCGCTCGACGTGTTCGACCAGCAGCACCGTACGGCCGGTCGCGTGTACCCGGCGGATCAGTGCGATCGCCTCGTCTAGTTGCCGGCCGACCAGCCCTGCGGCGACCTCGTCGAGCATCAGCACGGTCGGGTCGGTGGCCAGCGCCCGCGCCACCTCCAGGCGCTTGAGATCGAGCACGGCCAGCGAACCGGCCGGCCGCTGCGCTTTGGTATCCAGCTCGCATAGATGGAGGACTTCCTCGACTGTCACCGGCGCAGCCCGGGCGGAGCGGGACACAGCCGCGACCCGGACGTTGTCGTGGACGCTCAATTCGGGAAAGGGCCGCGGCACCTGATGAGCCAGGGCGATGCCCGCGTGGGTGATCCGGTGCGGCGGCAACCGGTCGAGCCTGGTTCGGCCGAGCCAGACTTCTCCACGATCGGGGCGGTGCACTCCAGACACGGCCTTGAGCAGGGTGCTCTTGCCCGCTCCATTGGGGCCGATGACCGCCAGGGCTGATCCAGCGGGGACGGTAAGGCTCACTCCTTTGAGCGCCTGGACGCCACCGAATCGCTTGTGAACGCCCCGGATCGCCAACTCTGGTGCCGCGTCGGCGGCCGGCACCGGTGCTTCCGACAGTGCGCTTTCGACCTGTGCCATTGCGGCCTCCACAGGGTTTCCATGGCGTTGACGGCGTGTTTCGCAGCAGCGTACAGTCCTCTATTACGCGACGCCAGTCCTACTTTTCAGGAGTCATATGGGCATGCGGGGTCTGACCGGGCGAGTAGCCGTGGTCACCGGAGCCAGCAGCGGCATCGGCGCCGCGACGGTCCGCCGGCTGGTCGCAGAAGGGATGCGGGTGGTGCTCGCCGACCTCGACGCCGACTCGGCCAACACGGTCGCCACGAGCACCGGTGGGGAGACGTTGACCGTGGCCGCCGACGTCTCCCGGCAGTCGGACGTCGAGTCACTGATGCGGCAGGCAGTCGAGCGCTTCGGCCGGGTCGACGCGGTCCACCTCAACGCGGGGATCTCCGGCCCGCTCGCGCGCTTCGCCGACGTCGACGTGGCCGCCTACGACCGCACCATCGAGGTCAACCAGCGCAGCGTCTTCCTCGGCCTCAAGGCAGCCCTGGCCCGGTTCGCCGCGCAGGCCGGCGGCGGCTCGATCGTCGTCACGTCATCGCTGGCCGGGCTGCACGCCAGCGCCACCATCGTGCCGTACGTCGCGGCCAAACACGCCGCGATCGGCCTGGCTCGCAGCGCTGCCATCGAGGGCGCGCCGAGCGGTGTCCGGGTCAACGTCATCGCCCCCGGCCTCATCGATACCCCCATGCAAAGGGGCGATGTCGAGGCTCTCCATGCCCGCACCCCACTGGGCCGCATGGGCAGCCCCGACGACGTGGCTGCGCTGGTCGCCTTCCTACTCAGTGACGAGGCAGCCTTCATCACCGGCGCCGTCATGGTCATCGACGGCGGCATCGACGCCGCCGATCCGGTCAACCCCTAACCGATGGAGAGGAACACCCATGAAGACGTTCGACGTACGCGACGTCGTCAAGGCACCCGACGAACTGCTCGCCCGCACCGAGAATCCCCGGCACCGGGCCATCCTGCGCAACTTCCGGCGGCACGCCCTGCTCGAGGTCGCCGGCCGGTGGCGGGAGATCCTCACCCCCCGGATGATGGTCGACCACCCTGTCTACCGGATCAACGAGAACGGCCGCTCCGTCCACCTGTCCGGCTTCGAGCCGATCGGCAAGTTCTACCAGGAGATCACCGACCGCGGGCTGAACGTGTTTGGACCCATCGAGGACCAGGTCTTCGTCTCGGACCGGGGCCTCGCGATCGAGTCGCTGTTCGGCAACTACGTCCCCGGTCATGTCCTCGCCGAGCAAGGTGAGGACGTCGACGACCCGGACGCCTACTACCAGCTCACTCACTACATGGCCTCGTTCTGGCCTTACGACGACGACTGCCGGCTGATCGGCGAACACATCTACGAGGACACCGCCAGCCGCACCATCCACAAGCTGGAGCCCTCCGAGGTGGTGACCCCGGCGCAGGCCACCGCGCTGCTCAACCCGCTCATCGACCTCGCCACGCTCGACGACTGACCAAGGAGAACGACAATGCCGATCACCGGATTGGGCCACACCGGCTTCTGGGTTGACGACCTCGCGACCATGCGCGACTTCTACAACCGTCTGCTGGGACTGACCGTCACCGACGAGGACGAGGAGAAGGGCATCGTCTTCTTCTCCGCACGCCCCGACCTGGAACACCATGAATTCGTCCTGCAACGCGGCCGCACCGCGCCGCGCGGCACCCAGCTCACCCACCAGGTGTCCTGGCGGGTCGATTCGATCGAGACAATTCTCGAGTTCCACCGCCGCTTCCGCGCCGAAGGCATCGAGGTCCAGCAGGAGGTCAGCCACGGCAACGCCATCGGGATCTACTTCTTCGACCCTGAAGGCAACCGCAACGAGGTCTACCTGCGGCTGGAACACGACGTACGGCAGCCCTTCCGCAAGAGCATCAACCTCGACCAGGAACCGGCCGAGGTTCTCGCCGAGGTAGACCGGCTGCTGTCCGACGGCACCCCCGCCTACCAGCCGGTCCAGTGACATGACCCAGCCGTCCCCGGCCGGCACCGTGCTCATCGTCGGTGCCGGCCCCACCGGCCTGACCGCGGCCAGCCTGCTCGGCTCGATGGGTGTTCCGGTGCTGCTGGTCGAATGCAACGCGACCACCAGCGACGATGCCAAGGCGATCAGCCTCGACGACGAGTCGCTGCGCACCCTACAGTCCGCCGGCGTTGACCAGGCGGTCTACCCGATCATCATGCCCGGCACCGGAACTCGGTACTTCGGTCGCGACGGCAGACCGCTGTTTCACGCTCGCGGCGGCACCGCCTTCCGTCACGGCCACCCGTTCAAGAACTCGTTCGCACAGCCCGACCTCGAACGGGTCCTGCGTGAAGAGCTGAACCGATGGCCGAACGTGCAGGTCAGATTCGGCACCCGGCTGACCGCACTGGAACAGTCCGACGACAGTGTGCGGGTGGATCTCGACTCCGACACCGGGGTCGAACGGCTCGACGTCGGCTGGGTCCTGGGTTGCGACGGTGGCCGCAGCACGATACGGGAGCTCTGCTCGATCCCTATGAACGGGGACAGCTTCCCCGATGTCTGGCTCGTCGCCGACACCCTCGACGACCCCCACGACCAGCGATACGGCATGCACCACGGCGACCCGGCCCGCCCGCACGTCATCGTCGCCGGCCGGGACGGGCGATGCCGGTACGAGTTCCTGCTCCAGCAGGGAGAGTGCGAGCCCGGCATCCAGCCGCCGTTCGCGCTGATCCGCCGGCTGCTCGCGCCGTATCGGGACATCACCGAGGAACAGGTGGAGCGGGCCGTCTCCTACCGGTTCCACGCGCTGCTGGCCGACCGGCTGCGCGACGGCCGCTGCTTCCTGCTCGGCGACGCCGCCCACATGATGCCCCCGTTCGCCGGCCAGGGCCTTAACTCCGGCATCCGTGACGCCGCCAACCTATGTTGGAAGATCGCGGAGGTGGCAGCCGGGCGGGCCGGGGACGCGCTGCTCGACACGTATGAGATCGAGCGGCGCCCGCACGCGAGGGCCACCATCGACCTGTCGGTGCGTCTGGGCCGGATCGTCATGACCACCAGTCGCTGCCAGGCCTGGCTGCGGGATCAGCTCGTGCGCGCCGCGATGCGCACCGGTTGGGGTCGCGAGTATCTGACCGAGATGCGCTACCGGCCACGCTTGCGCCTCCGAACCGGCGCTGTCGTATATCGCGACGTCCACAGGCAGCCGCTGGTCGGCACCCTGCTGCCGCAACCGCGTGTCCTGCAGGGCGACGATCATCGGACCGGCCGTCTGGACGATGTCCTCGGCCAGGGCTGGAGCCTGCTCGGCATCGGCGTCGACGCCCCGGCGTGGGAACAGGCCGGCCAGGCCGGGCTGCCGGCATCTACTTATGTCGAGGTCATGCTGGACGATCGCGTACCCCGCAGCCGAGGCGGGCGCATGGCCGTCGCCGACGCCGACGGCCGGCTCGAAGCCCTGTTCAGCGGGTTGGCCGGCCGCTTCGTGCTCCTTCGACCCGACCGGATCGTCGCAGCCGTGTTCCGGCCCGCCGATATCGAACGTGTAGGCGCGGAAATCCGGCAGTATCGGGGAATCGGTGCAGCCGCCGGTTCCTCCGGCCGCACCCACGTCGCATGAACAGTGTCCGCTAGGTTGTGTCGTATGTCAGGAACAACGTCTCCCGCAAGCGGCTACCGCGAACGCAACTCGACCGCCGACCGGGCCTTGGACATCCTGATGATGTTCACCGACGACCAGCCGGTGATCTCCGGGAACGCCGTCGCCGAACGGCTCGGCGTGGCCCGCTCCACCGCCTACCGCTACCTACAGAGCCTGGTCAACACCCGGTTCCTCGAGGAGGCACCCGGCGGTGGCTTCCGGCTGGGCCTGCGGATCCTCGAGATCGCGCGCCTGGCCCGGCGGAGCTACGGCCTGTCCGAGATCGCGCTTCCGGCAATGACCGTTCTCTCGGAGCAGGCGCGGGAGACCGTCCTACTGACCCGCCGCGCGGGCGACCTCGTGGTGTGTGTCGACCGGGTGGAGGCGAGAACTCGGGCAGTGCGCATATCGTACGAACGCGGCAGTTCGCTGCCACTCAACGCCGGTGCCGCCGCGCTCGTCCTGCTCGCCTGGAGCCCCGCGTCCGAGGTCCGCAGCCTGTTGGCCAGCACTGACCTGCAGAAATTCACCCCGGAAACGCTGACCAGCGTCGACGCCATCATGAAGCGGCTGGTCGAGATCCGCGAGACCGGCTACGCCGTCACCCGCGCCGAGCTCGACCCCGACGTCCTCGGCATCTCCGCGCCCATCCGTGACGGCAGTGGCCAGGTCGTCGCGGCAGTCAGCGTGGCCGCTCTCGCCTCCCGGGTGAACGCCGAGGCCGAGCCACAGATCATCACGCAAGTGCTCGACACCGCTGGGCGGATCAGCGACAAGCTGGCAATGGTTGCCGGGTGAGTCGACCGGACCAGCCCGAATGCCATGGTCGTAACCGACTTTGCCGAACTCCTCCACACCGACGCTGCGACCGGACGGACCCAGCGTCCCCCAACCCTGTGCGCAGCGCTTGAAATGCGCCGTAGGCCGCCATCGGACCACTGACGCCATGTCCGCCGACGGTCAAGTCACGCCCCAGGTCGTGGTCGGCGCCGGGGCCAATGACCTCGATGCCGTCGGCGCTGGTGCCGACGTCGCCGGCGGTGGTGCAGACGGCTAAGCTCCGCGGCGTGGGAGGTGCTCTTCGTCGGCCGGTCGAGCCGGCGCCCATCGTGGCGCCGGTGTCGGCGCCGGGGCACCTGCTGCGCCGGGCACAGCAGGTGCACACCGACTTGTGGAACGCTCGGGTCGACGGTCTCACCGGGCCGCAGTACGCGGCACTGGTGGCGATCGCGGGCTGGGACGACGTTGACCAGCGGCGAGCAGGTCAGCTCGCGTCGCTGGACAAGTCAACCGTCGCCGACGTGGTACGCCGGCTCGTCGACAAGGGATGGGTGCGGCGCGTCCGCGATCCGCAGGACGGCCGCCGCCGTCTGCTGACTCTTACGAGCGGATCACGAGAGCGACTGGCCGGCGTGACCGAGGTCGCCCGCTCGGTTCAGCGCGACCTGCTGGCACCGTTGCGACCGGCGGACCGCAAGGAATTCGTCGAGCAACTCGGCCGGATCGCCCGCATCGAGGAAGCCGACGTCGCGGAGCAGCAGCACGAGGGCGGCATGCTGCTCATGCGGGTAACACCCGGCTATCTGATCCGCCGCGCGCAGCAGGTGCACACCACGCTGTGGACGGCCACCGTCGCGGAGGTGACCGGGCCGCAGTACGCCGTACTCGCCGCGGTCGCCCACCTCGGCACCGCCGACCAGTCCCGCATCGGCGAAGCCGCCTCCCTGGACTCGTCGAGCACGGCCGACATCGTCGCCCGGCTCAGCGCCCACGGATGGCTCGCCAAGCAGACCGCGGCAGACGACCGGCGACGGGTCCAGGTTCGGCTCACCGCCCCCGCGAGGGCCGCGCTGCGGGCGCTCGTGATGCCGGTGGAAGCCGTGCAGTTCGAGCTGCTGGCCCCGCTCGGCCTGGACGAGCATGCCGTGTTCCTCGGCCACCTTCAGCTGGTAGCGCTGGCGGAATAACCTCCGCGCCGCTTCGCTCCGTGTGCGGACGGAGAGGCGAGCACGAACGTTGACACCATCGACTCGTCACATCATGCTGATAGTCCGTGTACGGAAGATAATTGAGGTGTGCGATGGCGACTTCCCGGTTCAGATCGAGCGAACCCGCACTCGACGCGCTCTACGACGACCTTTCCAGCCATTATTTGCAGCCCCTGTGGGAGTTGCGCGGGCTGCTCACCCCGACGCCGCGGGTGCGGGCCGTTCCCTATCGTTGGCGTGCGGACGACCTGACCAAACTGGGTCGCCGAGCCGGCGAGCTGGTCCCGATCGACCGCGGCGGCGACCGGCGGGTCCTGGCTATGTCCAACCCGGGCCTGGACGGCGCACCGTTCGTCTCATCCACCCTGTGGGCCGCCGTGCAATACCTCCAGCCGAACGAGGCTGCGCCCGCCCACCGGCACACCCCCGCGGCACTGCGGTTCGTCCTGCAGGGCGACGGCGTATACACCCGCGTGGACGGCGATCCGATCACTATGGCCCGAGGGGATCTGGTGCTGACTCCGTCGTGGACCTTCCACGAACACCACAATCCCGGCGACGTGCCGATGACGTGGCTCGACGTGCTCGACCTTCCGATAGTCGCGGCGCTCGGCGCGGTCTTCTTCGAGCCGGCCACCGGTCCCGAGGTGACTGCGGGCCGTCCCGCGCGGTCGGCCACCGAGCGGCGCTGGGGCGCCGGCGCAGGTCTCACGCCCGCCGAGGCGCGTGCCCTGTCTCCTTACTCCCCGCTGCTGGTGTACCGCTGGACCGACACCGACGCCGCGCTGGACGCCCTGCTGGAGGTCGACGGCACGCCGGACGCCACGGTCCGGTTTCGGGACCCGAGCCGCGACCGCGACATCATGCCGACGATGCGCTGCGAGATGCGGCGCTTACTTCCTGGCACGACGACCCGCCGTGACCGGCAGACCGGCACCCGCATCTGCGCGGTGCTGGACGGCTCCGGCACCGCGCAGCTCGGCGACGAGTCGTTCGACCTGGCTCCCGGTGACGTTTTCGTGGTGCCGTCGTGGTGCACGCATCAGCTGCACGCCCGGACCCGGTTCGACGTGTTCACCACCAGCGACAGTCCCGTGCTGGAGGCTCTGGGCCTGCATCGCAGCGAGCAGGTGGACCCGTGAGCGGGCACGACACGCTCGTCGTCGGCGGCGGCATCGGCGGGCTCGCAGCAGCGCTGGCGCTGACCCGCGCCGGGCGCCAAGTCATGGTGGCCGAACAGGCCCCGCAGTTCGCCGAGATCGGCGCCGGCCTCCAGCTCGGCCCGAACGCGATGCGTGCCTTCGACCGGCTCGGCGTTCATGCAGCCGTCATCGACGCAGCCGTCCTGCCGGCCCGTGCGGTTATCCGCGACGCAGTCACCGGCGGCGAGCTCACCGTGCTCGACCTGGGCCGTCCGTTCCGTGCCCGGTACGGCTACCCGTACGTCGTCGCGCACCGTCATGACGTGCTGTCCGCCCTGCTCGACGCCTGTTCCGCCGAGCCTGGCCTCGAACTGCGCACCGGCCGCACCGCGATCGACGTCCAGGAGCGCGACGAGCACGCCGAGGTCACCTTCGCCGACGGCGAAGTCCTGACGGCGGGGCTGCTGGTCGGCGCCGACGGCATCCGGTCGCAGGTACGCCGGCTCATCGACCGGAGTCCGCCCAGATTCAGTGGTCACGTCGCGTACCGCGGCACGATCACACCCTCGCAGTTGGTCGTGGACCCGCCCCCCGACGACGTGACCCTGTGGATCGGCCCCGGCATCCACCTCATGCAATATCCGGTGCGCCGTGGCGAGCTGTACAACCAGGTCGCCGTTTACGAGCGCCCCGCCAGCGAGCGGGAGCCGCGGGGCGATGCGGAAGAGTTCCACGCCGCCTTCTCCATCGCCCACCGTAAGGTCCGCGAGTCTGTCGCGCTGCTCGATCCGCACCGGGACTGGCCGGTCCATGACCGAGACCCGCTACCCAGCTGGACGACGGCGCACGCGGTGCTGCTCGGCGACGCCGCCCACGCCATGCTGCAGTATCTCGGGCAGGGTGCCTGCCAAGCACTGGAGGACGCGGTCGCCCTGGCCGACGCCGTCTCGAGTCAGCCGCACTGCCAGGACCGGGCACGGAGGCAGTACGAACAACGTCGCGTCGCCCGAGCGTCGCGCTGCCAGACCGTGGCACGCCCATGGGGCGACCTGTGGCATACCCAGGATGCGACCCTGCTCGCCCTGCGTAACCGGGTATTCCGGCTACGCAGGCCCGACGACTACACCGATCTCGACTGGCTCTACGCCGACCCCGCCAAGGACGCCGCATGAAACTGCTCAGCTTCGTCAGACCCGACGGCACCGCCACGGCCGGGCGGCTCGACGCCGGCGACCGCGTCGTCGACCTTGGCCGTCCGCTGCGGTCACTGCTGGCTGATCCCGCACCGGGGAAGACGCCGCCCGGCGCGGCTGTCTTCCCCCTCGCGGAGGTCACCATCCAGCCGATCGTCCCCGGTCCCTCGAAGATCATCGCCGCGCCGGTCAATTACCGCGACCACCAGGCGGAGATGAACGAGGCGTACCACATCGACGCCCTCGGCATCTTCCTCAAGGCACCCTCGTCGGTCCTCGCGCACCGCGGCACGATCCGCCTGCCGTACACCGATCGGCGTTTCGACCAGGAGGGCGAGCTGGCGCTCGTCATCGGCCGCCCCGGACGCGACATCCCGGTCGCACAGGCGCTGCGGCACGTCGCCGGATACACCTGCCTGCTCGACATCACCATGCGCGGCGGTGAGGACCGCTCCACCCGCAAGTCCTTCGACACGTTCACCCCGGTCGGGCCCTATCTGGTCACCCCGGACGAGGTCGGCCCTCCGGAGGCCCTGACACTGCGCACCTGGGTCGGCGACGAACTACGCCAGGACGCCGACATCAAGGACCTCATCTGGAGCGTGCCACGGCTGATCGCCTACGCCTCCTCGGTTATGACCCTGCGCACCGGCGACATCATCACCACCGGTACGCCGGCCGGTGTCGGCACCCTCGCCGACGGCGACCGGGTCGTCGTCGAGATCGAACGCGTCGGCCGCCTGGAGGCCACGGTCAGCGCGCGGGACGCCGTCGCCTGCCCGACCCGGGGAGCCCGGCGAGGCCCCGTACCCCCACCGACGGTGACGCCCGTCCGTACCGCACCGCCGGCCTCGAGACCTCCGTGACCGGCGACCGGGCCCATTAGGCGCATGTAACGGTTACGTAACACACCCTTGACCGGCATCGTCTGACTGCGTAGACAGACGACATCACCTTGATATGACTGCGCAGTCAGAAGGCCGCGCGGTTGACGGCGACAGTGGGAGTTCCGGTGGGCGGCACAGGAGACACGGCACCCGGCAGTGGCGCGGCGCGCCGTCGGCCAGTGCCGAGCTCCGAGGTCGCCAAGCTGGCCGGCGTCTCGCAGAAGACCGTCTCGCGTGTGTTCAACGACGAGCCGTACGTCTCGGACGAGATCCGGCAACGAGTGATCAGCGCCGCTCGCGAACTGGGATATCGCCGCAACAACGCAGCCCGGCAACTGACCTCCGGCCGCAGTCACCGCCTCGGCGTCGTCTCCCTCGGCACGGCTTTGTACGGCCCGGCCTCACTTCTGGTCGGGATCGAGCGGGCAGCCCGTGCGCTGGGTTACGCGCTGAGCGTCGTGAACACCGCCGAGGGCGACGCCGACGGGATCGTCGGCGCTGTCGAAACGCTGCTCAACCAGGGCGTCGACGGGATCGTGCTGTCCGAGCCGATCGATCTGGGACCGATACGGCTGGTGAGCGACGTCCCGGTCCTCTCCCTCGGCCAACTGCCCGGGGTCACCGCTCCCCTGGTCATCACGGCGGGCAGCACAGCCGACGTCCCGGCCCGCATGGCCACCGAATATCTGCTCGGCCTCGGGCACCGCACAGTGCACCACGTCGCCGGGCCGCAACGCTGGTACTCCGCGAGGGAGCGCGCCGCCGGCTGGCGCACCACCCTGCTGAACGCCGGCATCACCCCACCGGAGATGGTCGAAGGAGATTGGACGGCAGCGTCCGGTCATGCCGCCGGGCAGCGTCTCGCTGCCGATCCGTCGGTCACCGCGGTCTTCGCCGGCAACGACGACATGGCCATCGGCGTGATCCGCGCGATGGCACGGGCGGGCCGCACGGTCCCGGCTGACATCAGCGTCATCGGCTTCGACGACATCCCGGTCGCCGCCTACGTCAATCCCCCGCTCACGACGATCAGCCAGTCCTTCGACTCTCTCGCCGCCACCGCGCTCGCCGCTCTGGTCCGCGGCATCGAACGCCCCGGTGAGACACCCCTGATGAACGACGTCCAGTTCGGCGGGATCGTCGTTCGCGAATCCACCGCACCGCCGCGGTCCTGATCCAGGGCCGCAGCTGACCCACGGCGCGCCGGTCGGCGCGCGGGTCAGCCATGCCCGAAATATCTCACTAAACTGCCCGAAAGGGGAGTCACATGACCCTGCCCTCTGCCCGCCGCCGACTGCTCGCGGCCGCCTGCGTACTGACCACCGGCCTGGCTCTCACCGCCTGCGCGGGCAACGACCCGGCCGATTCGGCCGAACCGGTCAAGGCCGTGTCCCAGGCCGAGATCGACGCCGCGATGACCAAGCCGACCGAGCTCACCTTCTGGACGTGGGTGCCGGACATCGAGAAGGAGGTGGCGCTGTTCGAGAAGAAGTACCCGGCCATCGACGTCAAGGTGGTCAACGCCGGCCAGGGAGAACCGGAGTACACCAAGCTCCGGACGGCGCTCAAGGCGGGCACCGGCGCACCCGACGTGGCCCAGATCGAGTTCCAGTACATCCCGACCTTCGCGATCACCGAGAGCCTGGTCGACCTGCGCCCGTACGGCGCCGAGCAGCACGCCGGCACCTTCGTCGACTGGACTTGGAAACAGGTCACCGGCGCGCAGGGCCAGATCTGGGCCTACCCGCAGGACACCGGGCCGATGGGGATGCTCTACCGACAGGACATCTTCGACGAGCACGGCATAACACCGCCGAAGACCTGGGACGAGTTCGCCGCGGCCGCCGCGAAGCTGCACGCCGCCGATCCAGACGTCTACCTGACCAACCTGGCGTCCAACCAGAACGGGGTCTGGATGGGCCTGCTCTGGCAGGCCGGTGCCAAACCGTTCACGGTCACCGCGCCGGACGCCGTCACCGTTTCAGTGAACGACGCGACCTCCAAGAAGGTCGGCGCCTACTGGCAGAAGCTCATCCAGGACGGCGCCGTCTCCACCGACCCGGACTTCACCGACGGCTGGTTCCAGGGTCTCGCCCGCGGCAAATACGCCACCTGGCTGACCGCCGGTTGGGGACCGGTGTTCCTGACCGGCAGCGCGGCGAGCACCGCGGGCAAATGGCGGGCCGCTCCGCTGCCGCAGTGGGATGCCACCAAGCCGGCTTCCGGCAACTGGGGCGGGTCGACCAGCGCCGTGGTCAAGGGCACTGCGAATCCCATCGCCGCGGCGAAGTTCGCCGAGTTCCTCAACACCGACGCCGAGTCGACGAAGATGTTCACCACCGAGCAGTTCTTCTTCCCCGCGACCAAGGCGCTGCTCGCCGACCCGTCGTTCACCGGGCAGAAGCCGGCTTTCTACGGCGGGCAGGACGTGAACAAGGTGTTCGCCGACATCAACGCCACGGTGAACCCGCAGTTCGAGTGGCCGCCCTTCCTCGACCAGGCCGTCACCGACTGGGACGAGACCGTGGGCAAATCCTTCGCCGACAAGACGGACGTGGGCGCCTCACTCGACGCCTGGCAGCAGCGCGTCACCGATTACGCCAAGAACCAGGGCTTCCAGGTCGCCACCCAGTAGAGACCCGTCCGGTCCCGGGCGGCCCCTCCCCGGGACCGGACCGGCCGAAAGGACCCCCATGACCAGCACACGCCTTCGCGGGACTGCCGGGTACCTCTTCGTCACCCCGTTCCTGCTCATCTTCCTCGCCCTGTTCCTGGTGCCGCTCGCCTACGCTGCGTACCTCAGCCTGTTCCGGGAGCAACTCGTCGGCGGTGTCACCTTCGTCGGCCTCGACAACTACGTCCGCGCCCTCGCCGACGACCGGCTGGTCGCCGGCATCGTCCGGGTCGGCGTGTTCTTCGCGTTCCAGGTACCGATCATGCTCGGCATCGCGCTGATCGCGGCGCTGGCCATCGACAGCGGGCTGCTACGCGCGGCCAAGGTCTTCCGGCTGGGAATCTTCGTCCCGTACGCCGTGCCCAGTGTGGTCGCGACCCTGATGTGGGGTTACCTGTACGGCCGCGAGTTCGGCCCGTTCGCTCAGCTCGCCGGTGAGCTCGGCACCTCCGTGCCGGACTTCCTCAGCCCCGGCGTCATCCTCGGGTCGATGGCCAACGTCGTCACCTGGGAATTCACCGGCTACAACATGATCATTCTGTACGCGGCGCTCCGTGCCGTACCGAAGGACCTGTACGAGGCGGCGGCGGTCGACGGTGCCGGCGCGTTCCGTACCGCCTGGAGCATCAAGATCCCGGCGATCAGGCCGGCGCTCCTGCTCTGCCTGATCTTCTCGGTGATCGGCAGCTTCCAGCTCTTCGCCGAGCCGCAACTGCTACAGCGCCTGGCACCCAGCGTGATCGACAGCGCCTACACGCCGAACCTCTACGCCTACACGCTCGCCTTCACCGGCCAGGAGATCAACTATGCCGCCGCCGTGTCGTTCCTGCTCGGGCTGGTCATCGTCGTGACCTCGTACACGGTCCTCTTCCTCACCAGCCGCAGGAGACCTCAGCCATGAGCATCGGCACTGCAAACCGTCCCGGACCCGCAACGCCCGGCGCCGGGCGGCGATCGCCGGCGCGCCGGCCGGTATCGCTCGACGCCCGCCGCAGCAACCTGCTCACACTAGGCATGATCGCCCTGCTGGTGTACTTCCTCCTGCCACTGTTCTGGCTCGTCATCGCCGCCACCAAGTCCACCGGCGACCTGTTCGCCACGTTCGGGCTCTGGCTCGGCGGGGACTTCAACCTGCTCACCAACATCCACGAGACCTTCACGTACGACGACGGCGTCTATGCACGGTGGCTGGTGAACACGCTGGTCTACTCCCTCGTCAGCGCCGGCGTGGCGGCCCTGCTCTGCGCCATGGGGGGATACGGGTTCGCGAAGTTCCGCTTCCGGGGCAATGGCGCGCTGTTCAACCTCGTACTCGGGTCGATCATGGTGCCGACCACGGCGCTGGCGATTCCGACGTACCTGCTGTTCAGCAAGGTCGGCCTGGTGAACACGCCGTGGGCGATCATCCTCCCGTCGATCGTCAGCCCGTTCGGGCTCTACCTGATGCGGGTGTACGCGGAAAGCTCCATCCACGACAGCATCCTGGAGACCGCCCGCTTGGACGGCGCGGGTGAACTACGGATCTTCTTCCAGGTGGTGCTCCGCCTGCTCGCGCCCGGGCTGGTGACCGTTCTACTGTTCACGCTCGTCGCCACCTGGAACAACTACTTCCTGCCGCTGATCATGCTGAACGATCCGAGCCTGTATCCGATCACCGTCGGGCTGTCGGCCTGGTCGTCGCAGTCGGTCGGCGGCAGCGGCTCGACCGGCCAGCTACTCGCACTGGTGGTCACCGGATCGCTGCTGTCGGTAATCCCGCTGATCGCGGCCTTCGTCCTGTTGCAGCGGTACTGGCAGTCCGGCCTGACCGCCGGCGGCGTCAAGGAATAGCAAAGGAGTCACGTGTCCATGCCACAGCTGCCGGCCCGGGTGCTCTTCGGAGCGGCGTACTACCACGAGTATCAGCCGGCCGACCGCCTCGAGGCCGACCTCGACCTCATGGTCGCCGCCCACTTCAGCGTGATCCGCGTCGGTGAGTCGGTCTGGTCCACCTGGGAGCCGGAGGACGGCCGGTTCGACCTGGAGTGGTTGCTTCCGGTGCTGGACGGCGCCCACGCGCGCGGCATCGGCGTCATCCTGGGCACGCCGACGTACGCCGTGCCGCCGTGGCTGGCCCGGCTCCATCCGGAGATCGCCGGCGAACGCCGCACCGGGCAGCGCATTCCCTGGGGCGCCCGGCAGGAGGTGGACTTCACCCATCCCGGCTTCCGGTTCCATGCCGAACGTGTCATCCGGCGGATCGTCTCGCGGTACGCCGGGCATCCCGCGATCATCGGCTTCCAGGTGGACAACGAGCCCGGCAACGAACTGCTGCACAACCACGGCACCTTCCAGCGGTTCGTCGATCACCTGCGGGCCACGTACGGCGACGTCGATACCCTCAACCGCGAGTGGGGCCTGGTCTACTGGTCACACCGGTTGTCCACCTGGGCCGACCTGTGGACCCCGGACGGCAACGTCCAGCCGCAGTACGACGTGGCGTGGCGGCGGTTCCAGGCCACACTGACCGCAGAGTTCATCGGGTGGCAGGCCGGCATCGTCCGGGAATACGCGCGACCCGATCAGTTCGTGACCACCTGCCTCTCATACGAGCGCCCGGCCGTCGACGACGACCAGCTCACCGATCAGCTCGACATCACCGCGGGCAACCCGTACTACACGATGCAGGACGGGCTACGCTTTCCCGACGATCGGGACTTGCCGCAGTCCTGGACCACGAACGGCACGTGGGCGCTCCTGCACAGCGCAGACCGGATGTACTCGTCCCGGCAGGAACCGTTCCTGGTCACCGAGACCAACGCAACGCACATCGGCTTCCCCTGGGACAGCCGGCCCGCGTACGACGGCCAGTGGCGCCAGGCCGCCTGGGCCCTGGTGTCCCGGGGCGCCCGCATGGTCGAGTACTGGCAGTGGCACACCCTGCTGTTCGGCGCCGAGACCTACTGGGGTGGCGTGCTGCCGCACAGCGGCGAACCGGGCCGCGCGTACGCCGAGATCGCCCGCCTCGGGGCGGAGCTCGAACGGGCCGGTGACCTCGTCGCCGGCGTGACTCCGGATGCGGACCTCACCCTGGTGTACTCGATGCCGAGCAAATGGCTGATGCAGAAGTACCCACCGCTGGCCGGCCCGGACGGCGGCCCCGACGAGCGGGCGTACCACGGGATGGTCGACCCGTTCTATCGCGGCGCGGTCGACGCCCGCCGCCAGGTGCGGATCAGTCACGCCCACCGGCTGGCCGCAATGGCGCCGGCGACGGCCGCCGCCGAACACCCGGTCCTGGTCGTACCAGGCCTTTACCTGACCGACGACGCGATGCTCGACTGGCTCGGCGAATACGCCGCGCAAGGCGGTCATCTGGTGCTCGGGCCCCGCACCGGCTACGCCGACCACGAGGCGCGGGCCCGGGCGGAACGGGCGCCCGCGCGCCTGACCGCTGCGGCCGGCGTCTGGTATGACGAGTTCAGCAATCTCATCGCACAGGTCGGGATCACCGGCCGGCCGGACAGCCCGTTCGACATTCCGCCGTCGGCCGCCGGCACCCGCTGGGTGGACGGGCTGACCGCCGCCGGGGCCGATGTCCTGGCCGAGTACGACCACCCGCACTTCGGCCGCTGGCCGGCGATCACCACAGCGGCGCACGGCCAGGGCAGGGTCACCACCGTCGGAACGGTGCCCAATCGCGCGCTCGCGCAGGCACTGGCCGCCTGGCTCGCCCCGCAACCCCGGCACGGCTGGGCCGGCCTGCCCGCGACGGTGACGGTGCACACCGGTACCTCCGCCGGCGGGCGCAGGCTGCACTTCATCCACAACTGGTCGTGGGAGCGGGTGAGCATCCCGGCGCCCGCCGACCTGGACGACGTACTCTCGGGCGAGTCCCTGAGCTTGGGCGAGGCCGTCACGCTGGGGCCGTGGGACGTACGCGTCCTGGTGGCACAGAGCTGAGCCGCAGGCTGGATCAGCTGCCTGATGAGCAATGGTATGAGGTCGACGCCGAACGCCGGCTCGCCGCGGCCCTGGACTGGGACCCGTACTACGGCGACCGGCACCACCACCTGTCGTTCACCGGCATCGACGTGGACCCCGTGCGCCTGCACCGCATTCTCGACGGGTGCCTGCTCACCGACGACGAACTGTCGCGAGGCGAGCAGCACTGGCGGGGACTGCCGGACCCGTTCCGGCGGGCCGGGTCTGTCGATACAGCTGGGTGCCCGGCTGATCGTCGACGACGTGAACCTGGCCGTCGACCCGGGGCAGACCGTCGTGCTCATCGGCGGCTCAGGCGGCTGTTGATCGGGCCCGCCGGCCAGGCCGCCGGGCTCATCCCTGCCGTCCCGGAACACCGGCACGGCCCCTACCGTGCGGTGCCCTAGTACTCCAGCCGCACTTTCAGGTCCGGAGTCTGCGCAGGTAGTGGCTGGTTCGCGCCCGGTATTGATGGCGGCGCCGCCTCGACGCCGATCGTACTATGTAGACTCCGCGACTTGTGTCAGTGGATCTTGTCTCGGGTTGGTTGGCAGGCCTGGACGACGTAATGGCCCGCCTCGCAAGAAGGTTCGGACGCGTCGAGCCACGCCGTCGGGCACGGAGTTACCTGCTCGGCCTGCTGTCGCCGCTGGCCGACAAGAATGGCTGGACGATCGCCGAAGCCGCCGGCGACGCAACCCCCGACGGCATGCAGCGCCTGCTCAACCGCGCCGATTGGGACGCCGACGCCGTCCGCGATGATCTGCGCGACTACGTAACCGAACACCTCAGCGACGACGGCGGCGTGTTGATCGTCGACGAGACCGGATTCCTGAAGAAGGGCGTCAAGTCCGCCGGGGTCCAGCGGCAGTACTCTGGCACCGCCGGACGAATCGAGAACTGCCAGCTCGGCGTGTTCCTCGCCTACGCAAGCAGCAAAGGACGAGCCCTGATCGACCGGGAGCTCTACCTGCCCCAACGCTGGATCGATAGTCCTGCACGGCGTGCCGAGGCTGGCATCGACGAGAAGGTGAAGTTCCTGACCAAGCCCGCCCAGGGCCTGGCCATGCTGAACCGCGCCTTGGACGCCGGCATTCCAGCGCACTGGGTCACCGCGGACGAGGCATACGGCAAGGACAGCAAGTTCCGCGCCGCCCTCCAACGCCGCCACGTTGGCTACGTCCTCGCTGTCGCCTGTAACCAGAAGATCCCTACCACTGCCGGAAGCTCCCGCGCCGATGTCCTTGCTGCCCGAGCGCCAGACCCGGCATGGAAACGCCGCAGCTGCGGTGACGGAGTCAAAGGTCCCCGGCTCTACGACTGGGCCGTCGCCACCCTGCCCGACACCGGCACCGCTGAACACGGCTTCGCCCGGTGGTTACTGATCCGTCGCAGCATCACCGACCCCACCGAACTGGCCTACTACCTGTGTTACGGCCCCGCCGACACCACAGACGAGCAGCTCATCCGGGTCGCCGGCACTCGCTGGGCAATCGAGGAGTGCTTCCAGACCGCAAAGAACGAGGT